>CAYJBD010000042.1:0-6730 GCA_964368465.1 uncultured Muribaculaceae bacterium | reverse complement strand
TATTAAATATAGGAGTAGTTAAAAAAGATAATACAATATTAATGAGAAAGAAACCCGCTGGATCAAAACCTTATAAAGAAACATGGTATAGTTTTGGTGGAATAGTTGAAGATGGTATAAATCCAAATGATGCATTAAAAGAAATGATATACAATCAAACCAATATAATAGTAAGGGTAATAGAAAATATATCATGGGACACAGAAATTAAAGAAGATCACGATGGAGTATTAACGCAATTTATTTATCTTAATTCAATATGTGAATTTGTTTCAGGAAAACTAGAAATAAAAGATAATAATATAGAAAAACTAGACTTTATAGAAATGAACAATCTTAGTGATTATGATATAGTACCACCATCTGTAAAATTATTTAAAGAATTAGGGTACATAAAATAAATTCACAAAAAAAAGTTGATAGAAATTAAATCTATCAACTTTTATTTTCTTAATGGGGCAGTTTTAGTTGAAGTTGCTAACTTCCTTTGAATAGAGTATAACTCAAGATATATGTTAAATCAAGTTAATATGATATAATAATATCAATGGAGTTGATTTAATGGAATCTTTTGATATAAAACATGAAAAAAAGAGAAAGTTTTGGATGCAAAATGAAGACTGGTATAAAGAAAAACAGAGATTTATTGATAGTCTTGGATTAGACGGACTTTACAAATATTTAGAGTCGTTTGAAACCTATATAATACCTGAAAAAAAAGAACAATGGAAAAAAACAATTAGTCAACTAATATATAATAATGAATAGATGGTATATATGATTATAAAGGTTATTGTTATGATAGTAATCAATTATATAATATTTATCAAAAAGATTATTGGTATGATTGTGTTCAAACATTTATCTCATCTGCACTGTTAATGCAAGCAAACTCGATTACAAAAGGTGATGTTGCTGTAATGAGTGAAGTAATAAAACATAATGGTTTAGGGGGATGGGATTCTATGCTGTTAGAACTGATAATAATAGAATTCGATATAAATGGATATGAATTGATAAATGGTTTTTATTTACCTTATTCCTGCCTAGACAAAATATATAATCGTAAAATTAGAGATTTAGTAAAAGAAGCTAAAACATATAGAGATAATAAAAGATATGCACAGAGAACGTTAGTAAAAAAATTTAAACAAGTTTTATGCGAAAAAGTTAAAGAAGAAAATAGTTGACAAATAAAAAAGTTGATAGAAACTAATCTATCAACTTTATTTTCATTTTGGGGCGATATATGAGAATCGAACTCACGAATACTAGTGCCACAAACTAGCGTGTTAACCACTTCACCAATACCGCCAAATAACAACTATATTTTATCAAATAAATTAACTTTTGACAAGTCTTTTTTATAAATAGGCACTCACCTACTCATTTTTAGGTCAATATCATAGATTACATTGGAGGTAATTTATGAACAATTATGCATATCCAAACTATAATCTAAACAACATAGAAATGCCTATGGCAACAGAAACCTTATATCAACCATTTGAAGGTTATCAATTAGGTAATATGTTCCCATCATTATATTCTGGATATAAGAATTTTAGACCACAACAACTAATCCCAAGAACTGAAGAAGAGAAAATATTATTAGACTACTCTGCTTATCAGTTCGCAGCTCACGATATTTGCCTATATTTAGATAATTTCCCTAATGACAGTGAAATGATAAAAAAATATAACGAGTATTGTCAAAGAGCTAATCAACTACTAAAAATATATGAACAGACTTATGGACCAATCACACTAACAAGTAACAATCTAAACACTACACCATGGGCTTGGATAACAAAACCATTCCCTTGGAAAGGAGGTCTATAAAATGTTTTCATACCAAAAGAAAATGCAATTTCCCGTAAACATCAAAAACAAAGATTTAACTATGGCAAAATGTCTACTAACCCAATATGGTGGCCCAACTGGAGAACTAGGTGCAGCTATCAGATATTTAAACCAACGCTACACAATGCCAGACGAAAGAGGTCAAGCACTACTAACAGACATTGGAACAGAAGAACTATCACACGTCGAAATGATAGCAACCATGTACTATCAGTTAATAAAAGGAGCAAGTCTACAAGAGCTAGAAATGGCTGGATTAAGTGGAAACTATACGGAACACGGATATGCTCCATTTCCAACTGATGCATCAGGCGTTCCCTTCTCTGCTAGTACCTTTGCTACAACAGGAGACCCTCTAGCAGATCTATCAGAAAATATGGCTGCAGAACAAAAAGCAAGAGCAACCTATGAACATCTTTTAGATTTAGCTAAAGATCCAGATGTTATCGGACCCCTAGTATGGTTAAGACAAAGAGAAATAGTTCACTACCAAAGATTCAAAGAACTATTTGAATATTATCAAGAAATGCTAAATAAAAAACAACCCAGATAAAAAGAAATGACAAAAATCATTTCTTTTTTTATTAATCATTTTTATATGTTAAAGTCTTAGCTTCTTTACTTGTTTTAGAAAATTGACCTCTCAAAGTATCTTGACTTTCTTCATCTAACGTAGGCCACATAGCTTGCATAACTTGTACTTTAACATCATTTGGCATACTACAAAAAGCATCTATCATTGGATTAGTAATATTATCTTGAACTTGTTCTATAACTGAATCATCAGACATATCAAGATAAGTATCAGTAACAATTTTTTCTAAAATATTTTGATTCTTAATCATGAATGACGCTAATGCTAATTGATTACGCCCTCTCTCTAAATTAATTTTAGGAGTAGCAGCTCCAAAGTAAGCATCATTATTAATATAATCACCAATAAATCTCATTCCAAGTTCTAATGTAATTAAAATAGTACCAGTCACAATATTATGTCTTTCAATTTCAGTCATAGAAGTAACTGATTCTAAATAACCTCTTACTCCTGCTTGGAACTTATTATAATCAACAGCTACTGAATCATAATCAGTATTAGACTCATTAGTAGTTGATGAGAATGATCTTAAAAAATCCCCCATATCATATAATAATGAACCAGGCATAACTGTATCCAAATCAATAACAACATTTTCACCATTAGCTAAAAACATTAAGTTTTCTAATTTAGTATCATTATGTGTAACACGCATAGGTATTTTCTTCTCTTCCAATAACTTTACAATTCTAGAATATTCTTGATCAAAACTTCTTATAAAATCAATCTCCACTCTAGCTTCTTGCTCTCTTTCTAAATTAGGATAATAACCACAATCACTTTCAGTTATTTTTTGAAATGTCTCATATCTAACTTGCGTATTATGAAAATCTTTTATTATCTCATCTAAACAACTAGGGTCAAAGTCAGATAAATTATTTACAAAAGCCCCATATTCTTTTGCAGCTACATAAACCTCATGTGGAGTATTAGCAACTGATTTTGTTATAGCATTATCTATAAATTTCTCAAAACGGTACATTACATCATTCTCAACAATATAATGCTTCCCATCAATTGAATTAATAAGTTCTATTGTCTTATCAGATATCCCCTTCTTAGCAAAATGATCTGTTACTTTCTTAATATTATCCATAACTACATTAGGTTCCGTAAAAACATCTTGATTAATTGCTTGTAATAATACTTTCCCCATACCTTCAATTTCAACATAGTATGTTGAGTTAATATTACCTCCAGCTATCATACCAAAATCTTTAACTTCAGTATCTTCACCGAAATACTTCTTTGTTAGTATTTCTAAACTTGTTCTTGTTAGTGTATCATTATTTCTCATAATTTCTCCTTCTCGAATTAAATATAATTTACAACATTTTTTTAGACAATGCAAATATTTTATTCCACTGTAACTGACTTCGCTAAATTTTTAGGTTGATCAATATCACAACCCTTACTTAAAGCTGTTTGATAAGAAATAAGTTGTAAAACAGGAACAACTAACACACTATTAAGTAAATCATTACTATTTTCTATTACTATTTTTTTATCACAACAATCAAAATCACTATCTAACTCTTCAGTAGTAATAAGTATTACAAAAGCACCTCTTGCTTTTACTTCTTTAATATTACTAATTTGTTTTTCCACTAAATCTCTATCAGTCATAATTGCAATAACTGGAGTACCTTCTTCTATTAAAGAAATAGTACCATGTTTTAACTCACCTGATTGATAAGCTTCACTATGAATATAAGAAATTTCTTTTAATTTTAAACTTCCTTCTAAAGTCATCGCATAATCTATTCCTCTACCTAAAAAGAACACATCATTTTTTTTGTATAAATAATTAGCAAGTTCAAAATAAGTTTCCCTATTATCTAATATCTTACTAATTTTTTGATCAATAGTCTTATAAGAAGAAATATAATTATCTCTATCTTCACAAAGTGATAATGCTATCAAAGTAAATACAACTACTTGTAATAAATAAGCCTTAGTAGTTGCCACTGCTATTTCTAATCCTGCATAAATATATAAAACCATATCAGCTTCTCTAGCTATAGTAGATCCTTGAATATTAACAATTGCCAAAGTATCTATTCCTAATTCTTTAGCTTTTCTTAACGATGCAATAGTATCAGCTGTTTCTCCAGATTGTGATACTAATATTACTAATGTATTGTCAGTATAAAAGTTCTTCTTATAACGATACTCACTAGCAACTTCAACAGTAACTGGTATATCACCATACTTCTCAATTAAAGAAGCTCCAATCATCCCTGCATATAAAGCTGATCCACATGCTACAATATGAATATTATCATACTTTGATAAATCAGGTATTTTAAGTTTTCCACTATTTAAATAAATACTAAGTAAATTTTTAACCATCTTATCTTGTTCCATAATCTCTTTCAACATAAAATGATCATATCCATCTTTTTTTATTTCTTCTTGATCAAAACTAGCAGTTAATTTATCAAGTTTCACTATATTTAAATCACTATCATAAAAAGTAACTTCATTACTCTTAATAACTGCTATATGTTTTTCTTTAAGTAAACTATACTCTTTTGTATAATCAATAATTGCCGGTATATCAGAAGCAATAAAGTTCTCTTCCTTACCATAAGCAACAATTAAAGGACTATCTTTCTTAACTGCATATAAAGTACTATTATCATCATCAAATACAACACCTAATGCATAAGAACCAACTACTTTATCCATAAATAATTTAATAGAGTTTAAACAACTATTCCCACTACTATATAAATCATTTAATAAAGCTGCCCCTACTTCAGTATCTGTTTCTGATTTAAAAATAACTCCCTTATCTATAAGTTCATTCTTAATTTCTAAATAATTTTCAATAATCCCATTATGTACAATTGTAACTTTCCCTACTCTATGAGGATGTGAATTAACATCACTTGGCTTACCATGAGTAGCCCATCTAGTATGTGCTATACCTATATTACCGTCTAACACATCACTACTATTTAATTTCTTTTCTAAATTTATTATTTTACCTACAGCTTTAGTTAAAAAGAACTCACTATCTTTCCAAATAGCAACCCCAGAAGAATCATATCCTCTATACTCTAAACTCTTTAATCCCTTAACTAAAACTTCATTTACTTTATGTTTATTACCAACATAACCTATTATTCCACACATATTTCCTCCACGATGAAAACAATATAGTTATATATGGTTTGTTATAATTTTAATTTTATTTTTTCCACATAATTAACGACACTTCTTGCCGTAGTAGCATCCGCCGAATTTTCGATAACTACTAACCTCGTCACCTATTAAAAGGTCTGGCGCTCAAGTAATAACTATTCCTCACTCATATTACTCTATTACCATTATACACTAAAAAAATAAGTTTGTTAATAAAAAACCACTAGAATACATCTAGTGGCCTATCATTTTCTTCTTCAATTAATTCTTTAAACAACTCATTAAAACGAACTAACTCTTTACTAACAACATCTTCATAAACATTCTTAGTATTTTCAATAGCTTTATAAACATGAAAAATATTAACTTCTCTCTTATTTTCAAATACAGCATATGAAAAAGCTTGTTGTAACATCGTAAGTGCTATATCAGGATACCTAGACCCTATCTCATATATTCTTCTATATTCACTAGTTAAATCAACTATAAAAGCCATAATCTGTTGTTGTTGATAAGAACTATATTTAAGTTTAGCATTAGTCTTATGTTCTATTTTAGGAAGAGTTCCCATCATAATCATAATTGTCTCTTCTCTAGTAGGCTCTAATATATCTACTTTTTGAAAACGTCTAACAAAAGCCTTATCTCTTAAAATATATCTTTCATACTCATCAGTAGTAGTCGCACCAATTACTTTAATATCACCACGGTCAAGACCCGGTTTAAACATATTAGCAAAATCCATACTCTCACCCTTAGTACCCATCAAAGTATGAATCTCATCAATAAATAATATTAGTTTTGTCTTATCCTTCAACTCATTAAGAAGCATCTGTACACGAGCTTCCCCAGTCTCTGGATCCATCCCTAATAAAGATGATGTATTAACTCTTATAACTTCATATCCTTCTAAAGCAAAAGGAACATCTCCTTTTTGAATACGATAAGCTAATCCCTCTACAATAGCTGTTTTACCTATCCCCGGTTTACCAGTAAGTATTGCTGACTTATCAGGAGTAAGTAATATAAGCATCATCTCTTTAATTTGCTCATCTCTTCCAATAGCCGGATTAGTTATATAATTATTATTAGTATAGTTAGTACCATACTTCTCTAAAATAC
>CAYJBD010000041.1:3906-6885 GCA_964368465.1 uncultured Muribaculaceae bacterium | reverse complement strand
ATGGATAGCAATACTAAATCATGACCATCCTGTTAAAAAAAGTTATATCGATTCTATTAAAGAAAGTGTCATTGAAGTTGATAAAATCAAAGATGTAGAACACATTACAAAACACTTTATCAACAATGATTTAATTGAAAAAGCTTATTTATCAGATGTCGATCCATCTACAGGTATTGTTACTATCAATCTAACCCCACCATCTAATTTATATAATGATGTTCTAACAGAAATAATTAAAATAGACGTCCAAAACAAAGCTGAATTATTATCATTATTCCAAGAATATAATGAAGCTAAAAAAGAATATGATCAAATAAAATATGCTTTAAAGATGGTAAAACAAACAGGATATGGTGTTGCTACTCCATCCTTACAAGACATGAAATTAGAAACACCAGAAATAATTAAACAAGGGTCAAGATACGGAGTAAAATTAAAAGCAGTCGCTCCTTCTATACACATGATAAGAGTAGATGTAAACAGTACTTTTGAGCCAATTATTGGAAGTGAACTACAAAGTAAAGAACTTATTAATTATCTAATGAAAGATTATGAAACAACACCAGATAATATTTGGAAAAGTGAAATTTTCGGAAGAAGTTTAGATGTCATAGTACAAGAAGGAATTCAATCTAAAATATCTCTAATGCCAGATAATATTCGTTATAAATTACAACAAACATTATCTAAAGTAGTTAACAGAGGTGCTAATAACATGCTAGCAATTGTTCTATAGAACAGTTGCTTTTATTTTATTACCAAATCTCTTTATATTATCCACTACACTACCATATATAACTTTCCCATAATCAAATAACTTAATAAGCTCTTCACTTTCACAAAAATCAACATCTATATAATATTTATCATTATAAAAATAACCACTTAAACCAACCGGAATCATCTCATAATTATCAAACTCAATAAAAAACTTCTCATTTAAATACGCAATAACCCTAATATCAACAGTAGTCACATCAACTAAAAAATCTTCCATTTTATCAATCACTAAATAACTACCTATTGCTTCATGATTATATATAACAACTTTATAATATCCCTTAAACGACAACATATAATAATCACTAAGCTTAGTAAGTAAATTCTTAATTGTTTTAGCTAAATTTTGCTTATCAGAAAAATCATCTATCTTAAAGTATAAATTATTAACAAACACTAAATAACTATCATCATCAATTTGTTCTAACCGCATCTTATCACCTAAAATATAATATGCTAAAACAAAAAAAAAGACTTAAATTAATTCAATAACTAAGTCATCTAATTTACTAAGTATTTTATCCGCTCCTAATTTAGTAACACTCGAGAACATAATTAAATCATCCCCCATTACTAAATCAAGTGTATCATTAATGATTTTAGTTTGCTTTTCTCTTTTAGTAGTTCCTATCTTATCTACTTTAGTAGCTACTATTGTAACTGGTATATTATAATATTTCAAAAAATTATACATTAAAACATCATCCTCACTAGGCTTATGTCTAAAATCAATTAACATGAATACTCTTTTTAATTGTTCTCTTTTCTCTAAATACTCTTCTATCATCATTCCAAACTTTTGTTGTGTTTTTTTATCGACAGAAGCATATCCATATCCAGGAACATCTACAAAATAAAACTCATCATTTGCTAAATAAAAATTAAGTGTTTGTGTTTTACCAGGTCTAGAAGAAATCTTAGCTAAGTTCTTTCTTCCAAAAATTGTATTGATAAAACTACTTTTACCTACATTACTACGTCCTACTAATAAAAATTCTGGTCGAATTTTAGTCGGATACTGACTTCTTCTAACAGCAAGAACATCTAATTCTACTTTATTAATTTTCATCATTTACTCCTTCTAAATTATCAATATATTTTTTACAAACCTCATCTAAATCATCTAATAAGTCATTTGCTTCAGCCATTGTTTTCACTCGACACCCTGCAGCTAACTTATGTCCACCACCGTTATATCTTTCAGCTACTCTATTTATTTCAGGTCCCCTAGATCTAATATTAATTCTAATAATATCATTCTTTTTATCTTCAGTAATAGAAACCCATACTATAACTTCATCAATATAATTAAAATTGTTAATCATATTACCAGTTGATGCTGTATCAACATTAAATTTTTCTAAATCAGCTTCATTAATAACAATAGACCCAAGTCCATTATCAGTAACTTTCATAATTTGTTGACAAAACCCTTGAAACTTAACTTCTGCAATACTCCTCATATATAAATTAGAATATAAATCCGTTATCTTTAAGTTATAGCGATTCATATATCTTCCTACTATTTCAAAAGTATTACCAGTTGTGTTGCTAAAAAGAAATCTATTAGAATCAGATACTAACCCTAAAAATAATTTCTCAGCAATATTTCTATTGCACTCTAATTTAGTTTCTTCAAGAATCTTCATAATTATTTCACAAGTACTAGAAGATTTCGTATCAATATACTCTAATTCTGAGAACTTATCAACAAAAGGATGATGATCTATTTTAATTATTTCTTTATATCCTTCAACTGAAGGTAAATCTATTCTTTTAAGATCAGGTGTATCAAGAACTATTAACAAAGCATCTTTTAAATCATCTGGTGCTTTATCCAATCTTCCTAAGAAATTAAACTTAACACTACCATTACCTAAAGCATAAACCATTTTTTCTGGAAAAGTACTAACAATAGAATCTCTAAGTGCTATTTGACTAGCCATTGCATCAGGATCAACCCCAATATGTCTTGCAATAACTATTTTGTCATAGTTTTTAATTGTTTTATATATTCTTTTTATCATCATTACTTCCTATCTAATCAATTCTAATGTATCACGAGCTATCATTAATTCTTCATTAGTTGGCACTACATACATAAGTTGTGAATCATCACTACTAATTTTAGCAAACTCTG
Organism: uncultured Muribaculaceae bacterium; assembly: GCA_964368465.1. Lineage (GTDB taxonomy): Bacteria > Bacillota_I > Bacilli_A > RF39 > UBA660 > CARZYU01. The sequence continues at coordinate 3,962 of CAYJBD010000041.1, read as the reverse complement.
CAAAAGCATCCTTTGTCTTCTCATCGAATTTATAACCTAAGCATTCTAAACTTTCA
>CAYJBD010000041.1:0-3896 GCA_964368465.1 uncultured Muribaculaceae bacterium | reverse complement strand
TAAACACTCTTCTCACCAATACCTGCAGTAAAAGTAATAACATCAGCTCCACCTAATAATACATAGTAATTAGCAATATAACTAGCCACTGTTCTTACAAGTTTCTCTGTTGCAATTATAGCTTGTTCATTTCCTTCTTTAACACCATCTACATTATCTCTAGCATCACTACTGATCAACCCTAATCCAAGTAAACCTGACTTACGATTCAAATCAGAAATAACCTCTTCAGCACTCATACCAGTTTTATTCATCACAAAAGGTATAATAGATGGATCAATATCACCAGATCTAGTACCCATCATAACTCCAGCAAGCGGTGTTAAACCCATTGAAGTATCAACACACTTACCATTCTTTATAGCACAAATACTTGATCCATTACCTAAATGACAATTTATAATTTTCAAATCATCTCTTTTTAAGTACTCACTAATTTTCTTAGCAACATAACGGTGAGATGTACCATGTGCTCCATATTTACGAATACCATAATCAGTATACCAGTTATATGGTACTGGATATAAATAAGTAACAGGATCCATTGTTTGATGAAAAGCTGTATCAAAAACTGCCACCATTGGAACTAAAGGAAGAGCTTCCTTCATTGCTTTAATACCTAATACATTAACAGGATTATGAAGCGGTGCAAACTCAGTTAAATCAACCAAGTCACTAATAACCGCATCATCTATAACAATTGATTCACTATATTTTTCACCACCACTAACTACACGATGTCCAACACCCTCTATTTCATCTAAAGAGTTAACAATCTTTAAAGATAAAAGTTTATCAAGTAAAATAGCCACAGCATCCTTATGATTATCCATTTGAATAGCTAACTTAACTACTTCTTCACCATAACTAATTTTATAACATCCACCACTAATTCCTATTCTCTCAAATATTCCATCAGCAATTGCTTCTTCATTAGTCATATCAAACAAAGTAAATTTTAAAGAACTACTACCAGCATTAATACATATAATTTTCATAATTACCTCTTTTCTAATAACCTAATTATACCATAAAAAAAGATATATATAATATCTTAATTAAAAAATCTTGCTATTTCTTCACTAACTGCTTCTTCACTATCAGATGCATGTATTAAATTAGCGCTTAAATCTTCTGCATTTGCATAATCACCCCTAATAGTACCAGGCATAGCATCAAACCACTTAGTAGGACCAGCCAACATACGCATTCCTTTAATAACTTCTTCACCTTCAACAATCATTCCAACAACAGGACCACTTGTCATAAACGCTTCAATTGTAGGATAAAAAGGTTTATCTAATTTATGAGCATAATGCTTTGCCACCAACTCTTTAGTAATAGTAAACATTTTCATATCAACTATATTATACCCTTTCTTTTCAATACGAGAAATAATCTCTCCAATTAAATTTCTCTTAACCGCATCCGGTTTTAACATTACATAAGTTCTTTCCATAGTGTTCTCCTTTAAACCCATTATATATAACTTTTAAAAAAAAGTATATACTTTTTTTATATTTCATATATAATATATATACACAAGAAAAGAGATGATTATGATCAAAAAAGTACTAACAACAGAGAATAAAGAAGTACAACTAATACATTCATTAGTTACTAACTTAACAGAATATAACACTTCCTTAAATAAGAATAGTGATAAAGAATATGAATTAACTATTTCCAATCAAGATAAACCCATCGGTAGATTAATCATTTCTAATCATAAAAGATTAACATATATATCACATTCACCAGATAACAATCATATTATAGAACTAATATCAGGTAACACCGATTTAAAGTTATTAGCAAGTTATCAAGTTGATAATAATGAGTCTTTAATATACCATTGGTGCTCAAAGAAAAAATCAAAAGACGATTTATTTCAATTATTAACTCTTGAGATGATGGCAAAATTGAGTATTACTAACATTTACAACACTAAAGTTAAAAAAAAGATAGGTCTCCCTATCTAATAAGTTATATTATTTTTTCTTAGAACGGCCGTCACTAACAATATTTAATCCTTTTTGGACTAAACGTCTAGTTATTTCACCACCAACTGAGCCATTAGCTCTTGAAGTAGCATCTGGTCCTAAATTAACACCTAATTCATTAGCAATTTCATATTTCATTTTATCAACTGCTTGTTTAGCACCAGGTACTTTCATTTTCATAGAATAGTTATTTGTATTATTCATTATTCACCTCCTATACATTTATAGGTTGTGAAAAAAAATAGTTTTAATACTTAAATTTTATTGGAAAAATATTCCTAAAATAAATCATCAAACTTTTCATCAGTCTGCTCTTTTGTTTTAATAGTAAATATTTCTCCCATCACAAGATTAATCATCTCTTCATAATCAAATTTGCTTTCAATATCTAATACAGTGTCCATAAGTGGATTAATCACAGGATGTTTAGGTACAAAAACAGTACAACAATCTTCAAACGGTAAAATACTTGTTTCATAAGTATTTATTTTTTTTGCTATATCAATTATTTCTAATTTATCTAAACAAGCTACTGGTCTAATAACTGGCATATTAGTTACACTATTAATTATAGACATACTAGTTAAAGTCTGTGATGCTACTTGCCCTATTGATTCTCCGTTTACTATTGCAAGAGCCTTTTGCTTCTTAGCAAGTTTCTCCATAATACGATACATCATACGTCGCATAATAGTAATACAATAACTAGGATCACTTACCTTATATATTTCTTCTTGAATCGCTGTGAATGGAACAACATGTAGTATTATATTACTACCATATTTATTTAATTCAGAACATAACTTGATAACCTTATTTCTAGCTTCTAAACTAGTATGTGGAATAGCTTCAAAATAAACTGCTTCTATTTTAATACCACGTTTCATTGCTAAATATCCAGCAACAGGTGAATCAATTCCTCCACTAAGCATCAATAAAGACTTAGGTTGAGTTCCAACAGGATACCCACCACATCCTTTATAAGCATTAGTATAAATATAACAATCTTTATCTCTGATTTCTACAGTATATAAAACATCAGGATTATGAACATCAACTGAAATAGAATCAATATTTTTTAAAATAACACCGCCTAATAATCTACTAAGTTCCATACTATCAAGAGAAAATTTCTTATTACTACGTTTAGTTTCAACTTTAAAAGTCTTAAAATTCTCTAACTTAGCAATTTCAACAATTGTACTCTTAATACTATCAAGATCTAAATCAATTTTATAAGCCACATGAAATAAATGAATCCCAAATATCTCCTTAATACGATTAATAACTTCCTCTAATTCAGAATCATTAAATTCTATATACATACGTGAATTATCTTTAAAAATATTTATTTCTAATCCCTTAAGCTTATTTAAAACATTATTATATAAAGTCTTAACAAAAAAACCACGATTACCCTTCTTAGTAGTCAATTCCCCATATTTTATTAAAATAACTCTATTCATAATTAGTATTCTCCTTTTATAAAATTCAATTCAACAAGACATTTTTCAAAGTAATTCAAAAAGTATAATAGATCTTGCTTAGTAGTTAAATAAGATAAACTTATTCTAATAGAACTACTAGCAATTTCTCTATCACCAGTAATTTCAAATAAAGTAGTAGAAATATCACTACTCTTAGAACAAGCTGACTTTGTAGAAACAAAAATATCATGTTGTCCTAAAGCATGTATCATCGTTTCTGGTTTAATACCTCTTAAACTAATGTTAATAATATATGGAGAACAATTACTTTTAGTATTAATAACAATATTAGAAAACTTGCTAAGTTCATCTAATAAATAATCTCGTAAATCTCTTACATATATATAATTATTAGTTAAGTTATCAAGTGTTAGTCTTAAAGCTTTAGCCATACTAACCATCAAAG
>CAYJBD010000040.1:6194-6988 GCA_964368465.1 uncultured Muribaculaceae bacterium | reverse complement strand
AGATTACTTTCGTATTTAGGATTTGATGGTCGTTATGTATTTGCTGCTAGTGATAATTTACCTAGTGAGATGCATCCTAAAGCTAGTGCAGTTATATTAGTTGATAATAAAGAAATTGGATACTTTGGTATAATTCATCCTGGATTTAGAAAAGAGAAAATAGTACTTGGGGAAATCGATTTAACTAAGTTACAAACTTTGAAAGTTAGATCTATTAAGTATAAAGAAATTAGTAAATATCCTAGTGTTAGTAAAGATATGGCTTTCTTAGTTGATAGTAGTGTTGAAGCAGGAGATGTTATTAAGACAATTAATAAAGCTACTGATAAGACTTTAGTAGATGTTCAGGTGTTTGATGTTTATGAAGGGGAAAATATCGATAGTAATAAGAAATCGATGGCTTTTTCATTAGTTTTTCAAGCAATAGATAGAACTTTAGTTGAAGAAGAAGTTATGAATAATTTTAATAAAGCAATTGATGCAGTTGTAAATAAGTATGATGCTATATTAAGAGATAAGTAGGAATATATTATATATTCCTTTTTATTTGCTTGAAAGATACGTTTTAGAAATGATATACTATAAGTAATAGGAGGTTTTGTATGGAAATAAAATTTATAGGTAAAAATAGTGGTAAAAATATAGAAGTTTGTGCTACTAGTGGGATGTTATCGCGTTCTAAAGGATCGGTTTATGATGTATGGGATAAAGTTGAGAGTATGGATCCGATAAAAGTTGAAAATTTTGTTAATAGGGTTATTGCGATGGGGCATACATCAATTATAGATAATGAT
>CAYJBD010000040.1:1207-6184 GCA_964368465.1 uncultured Muribaculaceae bacterium | reverse complement strand
TGATTATTATGTCTTTGCAATTAAAGATGTATCACCGATTGTAGAACAAACATTAATAGAATCTAGGTTTTCTGCTTTTACTGTTAAGTCAAGAAGAGAAGTTGATTTTGGGGAAGTAGGAAGATATACTCCGGTTTTTAAAACTAAAGATTTAACTGTTCTTGATAATCAAAAAGAGTTAGTTAATATATATACTAAAAATCAAGATTTATTGTTTGATAGTTACCAATGTTTAGTTGATATGGGTATAAAAAAAGAAGATGCAAGATATGTTCTTCCTTATTCTTTTCATAGTCAAATGGTTATGGGTATGAGTGCTACTGAACTTGAGAGAACAATTAATATGCTTGTTAATGGTGAGAAGTCTAATATTGATGAGTTAAGAGAGTTTGGAGAATTACTATATGAGGCAGCAATTATTAAGGGACCTTATTTAAAAACATTAAGAGAAAAAAGAGGAGAACAAAAGAAAAGTCCTGTTGCAGAAGCGTTTGTTGATATATTCAATAAAACAATGGATACACCATTTTCTGATACGATTGATGAAGTCAAATTAGTTAGTTGTTCTAATGATATAGATGACACTATTTTTATTAATTCGTTGATGAGAATTTATCAAGTTCCTTATGAAGAAGCGATTAGTTATTATAATAATAATATAAAAAATAACCATGAATATAAGGTTAATTTGATTAAGGCTATTAATAAAGATCTTTGTAAGGAAGATTTAAAAAGTGTATATTTTAGTTTTCAAGCACCTATTTCACTTGCCAATCTAACTCATTTGACTAGACATAGAACAATTGATTTATCAATACCAAGTTTTACAACAGTTAAGAAAGATGTAATTACGCTACCACCTTCAATTGAAGAAAATAGTAGTGCCAAAAACTTAGTAATTAATGTTAATGGTATAAATGAAATTGTATATAATAAGTTTCAAGGATACGGTGTTAGAGAAGAGGATTTAGTTTATTTTAATTTAAGTGGTCATAGAGTTAATGCAGGTTTTGGACTTGATGGGGCAACATTAAAACATGTAAGTGCACTTCGTGAATGTAATAAAGCTCAGTGGGAAGTTAGGGGGATAGTTAGTGAAATGGATAGATTAGTTACTATGAAAAGTGATTATTATAGTAAGATTATTGGTCCTAATTGTGCAGTTAATGGATTTTGTCCTGAGGGGGCAGAATCTTGTGGGAAAAGGTTTGCAAAAAAGATATAAAGTAAAATGAATAGAGATTAATTTCTCTATTTTTTTGGTAATTTATAACAACTTTGAATTTTCTATTTATTTATATTGAAAAAATCAAAAAAGTTAATGAGGAAGGTAGGTAGTATTGGAGTGCACGTGATTTGATGCGTGTACTTGAATATACGGAATGGAGAAAATTCGAAAATGTTATTAAGAAAGCTATTTGTGCTTGTGAAAGTGGCTTGAATAATAATTTTGAACACTTTGTCGGCGCCGCCAAAATGTTAACTGTAGGTAATAATATCAAAAATGGAAATAAAGGATTATCATTTGTCTAGATATGCTTGTTATCTTATTGTCCAAAATTCAGATCCTAGAAAAGATGTTGTTGCTCTTGGGCAAATTTATTTTGCTGTTCAAACTAGAAAAAAATAATTACACTAAAATAGAATAATATACAATAAATAAAACCATATTGTCGGTGCTGACAATATGGTCTTTGTTGCTTAGTTAACTCTTGCTTTTATAATATTAATTATTTTTTCTTTCATTTCTTCGTCACAGTCAGTCCATATTATTTCGAAGAAAACGCCCATTCCTGGGAGAACTACCTCATCGTTATCTTTAATACTTTCCTCTATGGCTTTTCTTAAGGTTTCGTAGTCATCTCCTTTAAAGTTATTTATAATACTTTTTCTAATGTCGACATCCATAACATCATTCCTTTCATTGATATTGTGGAATAATTATGTAAATTTTATGCATATTATTGTATAATAATTATAAAGATAGTATAATTGTTCTTTGATAAGGAGACAGTATGAAAAAGACATTTGGTTATTTAAAAAAATCATGGTGGATGATAATATTAGTAGTAGGTTTGTTAGTAGTGCAAGCTTTTTCTGATTTAACATTGCCTGATTATACAGCAAAGATTATTAATGTAGGTGTTCAACAAAGCGGTATAGAAAATAGTGCGATGAGTGCTATTTCAAAAGAAACAATGGATTATTTGTTGTTGTTTACAGAAGAGGATGAAGAAATTCTTGAGTCTTATGAATTAATAGATGTAAATGATGAAGAATATGTAGACGAGTATTCTTATAATAAGGATAGTGAAATATATGTTTTAGTAAATGAAGATTTAGAAGAGGTTAGTTCTTTATTAGAAAAACCTATTTTAATTGTGACAATGTTACAAACGGAAAATGAACAGACTGATGCTATGCTTAGTGATTTTAAAGCGACAATTCCAGAAGAATTACAAAGTATGCCTATCTTAGATGTGTTTATGATTTTAGATGAGTATTCTCTAGAACGAGTAGTTGGTGGCATAGATGATTCTTTAAGTGGAATGGATCAGATGATTATTGAACAAGGGGCGATAATGGGAGTTGTTGCTGAGTATGAAAAACTTGGTGTTGATGTAGGTGCTATGCAAACTAATTATATTATAGTTGCTGGCCTTAAGATGCTCGGTTTTGCCCTACTTAGTATGAGTGCTACTATACTTGTATCTTTTGTCGGTGTTAAGATTGCTGCTAAGTTTGCTCAGGATTTGAGAAGAGATACTTATAAACAAACTTTGGCTTTTAGTGGTGCTGAAGTTAAGAAGTTTGGTGTTTCATCGTTAATTACTAGAACGACTAATGATATTCAGCAAATACAAATGTTAACTGTCTTTACGATGAAGATACTGATATATGCTCCAATACTTGCAATTGGTGGTATTGTTAAAGCGATAAATACTAATGTTTCAATGACTTGGGTAGTAGCTTTAGCTGTTATTATTATAATTGCTATTATGTCTACTATGTTTATATTAGCAGGTCCTAAGTTTAAGAAAATACAATCGTTAATAGATAAATTAAATCAAGTTACTAGGGAAATTATTACTGGTATTCCGGTTATTAGAGCTTTTTCTAATCAAAAACATGAAGAAGAGAGATTCGATAAGGCTAATATGGATTTAAAGAAGACTAATACTTTTATAAGTAGAGTTATGTCTGTGATGATGCCTACTATTATGTTTTTTATGAATGCAGTTGTTATATTAATTGTATATGAGAGTTCTAAAGCTATTGATTTAGGGGATATGCAAGTTGGGGATATGATGGCATTTATTCAATATACTATGCAAGTAGTTATGGCCTTTATTATGGTTTCAATGTTTTCAATTATGTTACCAAGGGCAGCTGTTTCATTAGGAAGAATTAGTGAGGTTCTTAATACTGATAGTACAATAGTTGATCCTAGTAATCCTAAAACATTTAGTAATAGAAATGCTAGTAGTGTAGAATTTAAAAATGTTAGTTTTGCTTATCATGACTCTAATGAAGATGTACTTACTGATATTAGTTTTAAAGCAGAAGCTGGTAAAACAACAGCATTTATTGGTAGTACAGGGTCTGGTAAATCAACACTGATCAATTTAATACCGAGACTTACTGATTCAACTGAAGGTGAAGTATTAGTTAATGGGATTAATGTTAAAGATGTTAAACTAAATGATTTACATGAGAAAATTGGATTTGTTACACAAAAAGGGATTTTATTTTCAGGTACAATTGAATCTAACTTAAAATATGGGAAAGTTGATGCTTCTTTAGAAGAATTAGAAAAAGCTTCATCTATTGCACAAGCAACTAAATTTATAGAGGCAAAAAAAGATAAATATAATTCACATATTAGTCAAGGTGGTACTAATGTATCTGGAGGGCAAAAACAAAGATTATCGATTGCTAGAGCATTAGTGACTGATCCAGATATATTAATCTTTGATGATAGTTTTTCAGCACTTGACTTTAAAACTGATGCAACACTTAGAAAAGAGTTAAATAAAATAAGTAGTGATAAAGTAGTACTTATAGTAGCACAAAGAGTGGCAACAATCTTAAATGCTGATCAAATAGTAGTGCTTGATGAAGGTAAGATTGTAGGTGTTGGTACACATAAACAATTATTAAAATCTAGTGAAGTATATAAAGAAATAGCTAGTAGTCAACTTACAAAGGAGGAGATGGATAATGCATAATAATAGAACCGTTAACAATGAAGTTAAAGATTTTAAAAAGACATTTAAGACTCTTCTTAAGTATTTAGGTGTTTATAAAATAAGAATTTTCTTAGTTATTATATTTGCGATAGGTTCTGCTGTTTTTTCGATAGTTGGACCTAAAGTGTTAGGAGAAGCTACAACTTTAATATTTGATGGATTAATAGCTAAAGTATCTAATGTTGGTGGGATTGATTTTGCTGCTTTAACAGGTATTTTACTTACTCTGTTAGGTTTGTATATTATTAGTATGATTTTCTCTTATATACAAGGAATTGTAATGGCTACTGTGTCTCAAAAGATTACTTATAATTTAAGAGATGATATATCGAAGAAAATACATCGTATGCCACTTAAATACTTTGAAACTAAACAAACTGGTGATACGTTATCTAGAATTACTAATGATGTTGATACGATATCACAAAGTTTAGATCAAGGGATGGCTCAAATAATATCTTCTTTTGTATTAGCAATTGGTATTGTTGTAATGATGTTTTCTATTAATGTAGTGATGACTGTTATTATATTAGTACTTATTATTGTTACTTTAATAGTAATGATGACAATTGTTAAAAAGGGTCAAGTTCATTTTGAGAAACAGCAAGCACAACTTGGAAAGATTAATGGACATATAGAAGAGACTTATGCAGGGCATGATATTGTTAAACTTTATAATGGACAAGACGATGAAGTTAAGCGATTTAATAAAACTAATGAAGAATTA
>CAYJBD010000040.1:0-1197 GCA_964368465.1 uncultured Muribaculaceae bacterium | reverse complement strand
ATATTATGTATAATTTTATGAATCTGCTTTGAAGAGTCAATTCTTATCTAGTATTATGATGCCTATGATGCAGTTCGTAGGTAATTTAGGATATGTAATAGTTTCTATTTTTGGTGGGTATTTAGTTATAAATGGCTCAATGGCAATTGGTGATATATTATCGTTTACACAATATGTTAGAACATTTATGCAACCATTAGGACAAATAGCACAAGTTACTAATTTATTACAATCATTAATGGCAGCTTCTGAGAGAGTATTTGAGTTTTTAGAAGAAGAGGAAGAGACTCCTACTGTTAAAAATCCTAAGAGAATTGAATCTATTGAAAAAGGTATTACTTTTGATGATGTGTCGTTTGGATACAATCCTAAGAAGATAATTATTAATAAGTTCAGTACAGAAGTTAAAAAAGGACAAAAGATTGCGATAGTGGGACCTACTGGTGCTGGTAAAACAACTATTGTTAAACTACTTATGAGATTTTATGATGTTAATAAGGGATCAATTAAGATAGATGGTGTTGATATTAAAGATATGGATAGAAATCATTTAAGAGAACACTTTGGGATGGTTTTACAAGATACTTGGTTATTTTCTGCATCAATTAAAGATAATATGAAGTTTGCTAAGAGTGATGCAACTGATGAAGAGATAGAACAAGCTTGTATAGATGCTCATGTAGATCATTTTATTAGAACATTACCTAATTCTTATGATATGATTTTGGATGATGAGACTAGTAGTATATCAGCAGGGCAAAAACAGTTACTTACAATAGCAAGAGTAATACTTAATGATCCTGAGATATTAATACTTGATGAAGCTACTTCTAGTGTTGATACAAGAACAGAAGTTTTAATTCAAAAAGCAATGGATAAGTTGATGGAAAATAGAACAAGTTTTGTAATTGCACATAGATTATCTACTATTAGAAATGCTGATACTATATTAGTAATGAATGATGGAGATATTGTAGAGCAAGGGTCACATGATGAGTTACTTAAACAAGAAGGATTTTATTATAATTTATATAACTCACAGTTTGACACTGTAGAAGAGTAAATAGCTCTTCTTTTTTGTTGTTTTAGTTTAATAAATTTGATATAGTTATTATAGGTGATAATATATGAATTTAAGACAGAAGAAGAAATTAGAGAAAAAAGGGGAACTTGAAAAGATTCCTTTAAAAAAGTTAA
>CAYJBD010000039.1:252-7092 GCA_964368465.1 uncultured Muribaculaceae bacterium | reverse complement strand
CTGGTTGTTGTACTGGCTCTGCTGTTGGTGCTGGTTGTTGTACTGGCTCTGGTGTTGGTGCTGGTTGTTGTACTGGCTCTGAAACTACTTTTGTCTCTTTATGTGTTTCTTCTGGATTTTCAGCCTTTTCGTACAATTCTTTTCTATCTTTTAATGCATAATGTCTTTCTGCTAAGTATCCAATACAAGATAAAATCAATACTCCTAAAACAGCTAACCATATAATATATCCTGTTCCATCTAATGTATCTCTGAAAAAAGAAATTATTACGTCCATTTTTTTCACCCTCTATTCTATACTATATATATTTTATCATTTTAGTTAAATTAATTCAAGAAAAAGAAAAAGATAGTTTCCTATCATGATTTTTCTAATAAAGCATTTTCTTTTTCTTTCACTCTTATAGGCACGTAAGCCACTATGATTGTTAGTATTCCTGCCAAGTATAACCAAAAAACAGGATGATTAAACGTTTCTAGAAAAGGAAATAGGTCAATCAAGTGAGTGGGTAATTCTGTTGTCATCACATAGTTTGTATTGAAAGTCGTATTAAATATTAATATAAATAAGAAATATATATTGGCCACTCCAAATGATTTTATAATATCATTTTTACTTACTTCCCAATTGAGTACAAATAAACAGTATTGACTTGCTACTAGGAAAAGATGGTGACTTATAATAAAATGCCAAAATATAAAACGATCAAACCCTGTTATTAAGTCTGGAAATATAATAGCTGGTAGTGGCCCAATAAAAGAAAAGAAATATGCATATTTAAATAATTTTTTATTATTTGTAATAAGGACATACATAAAGAAGAAACCGCTTATAAAACATAAATGTAGTGGCAAATGAATTTCCAATGAATAACGTCCGTTGATTATAGCTTCAAGATAGTAAACTATCATGTTTACTAACATAATAATGCTTATACTATATCTAAATATTTTACTTTGGTTTTTGATTGCATTTATTTTTTCTCTATGAATATATATTAAGAATATTCCTATTAGCATTACTACTGTTATCAATATATGTATCCATCCAAATACTTCAAAATTAAAGATACCTGGTTCAAAACTGAAAAAATCTAACATACTAACACCTCCATATTATTTTAACATATTCCTGCTGAAAATGGAATATTTCCTTTTTTCATAAATTAAAAAAAAAAAAAAAAGAATATTAATTATTCTTTTTTATTAAAATTGATTTAACGGCTTCTACTTGGTGTTTATCTTTAGATGAATAGAATTTGTGTTCATTTAAATCATAAGCACATCTTACTTCTATATCGTCTTGAGTTTCATTATAAATGGCTATGTAGTTATCACTTACCTTTATTCCTTCTTTATAAGAACAACCCGGATGATTACATACCATACCTAAATAGACTTCTTGAGTTCCATTATATACTGAATATTCTACACATTGTGCTTTATTTGTACTATGTATTTTTTCAACTAATATACAATCCTCATTTAATTGTCGACGTGAAACCAACTCGTTTACTCTATTTTTCATATTAGTCCTCCTAATATGAAAATATCATGTTTATTTAATCTTGTCAAATATGTTACTTGTAATAACTTACTTTTATAATAAACTAACAGCTATTATGTTATTCACTATATGTACTAATATAGGTACTACAACATTTCGATCTGATTTTAAATATATAAAAGCCAATATATTACCCATTAAAAATATATACTATAAAATAAGTTAAATCCAGATGAAGTGCTGAGAAAACTAACCCACTTATAATAATGAATTATTTATCATTTTTCATTATTCTTGACAATAATTTTCTACATAAGATTTATTCAAATATAGGTGCTATATAACATTAAGCATACAAATAATACAATATCGTTTTTTGATTTTTTCTTTTTTGGGTTTTTGTTTTTTGCATTATAATCCTTCTAGTATAAATATATCACATTGTTTTTTATGGTGCCTAAATGGTGGAAGTACAACAACTTGTGGCATTAATAAAGGTAATAATAAATTACTAACTATCTCAATTATACTATATAACAAAATAAATTTGAATATTTTCAAAAAAATAATCAGTAAACATTGATTATTTTATTCAAATTTATATGTTTTCGTCTAAACTTTTAATAATAGCAAATAGCACTTCATTTTTATATATTCTTTCTCTTCCAATTTTTTCTGTGGTTAAAAAACCTAATTCTACCAAAGAATCCAAATACTTTTGTGCTGTTTTATCCGAAACATTTAATTCTTTTTGTATATATGGAATTTTAGTATAAAATTCAACAAATAAAGCATCTAATAATTCTTTTGAATATATTTTAGTTTTTTCTCGTAATTGATGCTTCATGTCAACAATTGCATCTCTTATTTTATTTATTGTTATAATAGTTTCTTCTGCTATTTCTTGTACACCTATTAAAAAATACAATATCCAGTTTTCAAAGTTGCCTGTCTCCCTAGTTGTTTGAAAAAGTTGATAATATTCATTTATATTTCTATTAATATATTTACTTAGATATAATATTGGCGATTCTATTAAATCTTTCAATACTAAATATAATATATTTATTATTCTTCCTGTCCTACCATTACCATCATAGAATGGATGAATTGATTCAAATTGATAATGAATTATTGCCATTTTAATTAATGGATCTACTTCATCTAAATCTTCATTTATATAATCTTCTAAATTTTTCATATATTCTATTATTTCAATTTTAGTTTGTGGCGGTGTATATACGATTTCATTTGTTGATGTATTTTTAATTACTGTTCCTAACGAACTTCTTAATCCAGCATTATTTTGTTCTATTACTTGTTGTATGTCGATTATAATATTAGTAGTCAACATTTCTTTTTTTTGTATTAATTCATATCCCCTCCATATTGCTGCTCTGTAATCAACAACTTCTTTAGCCTGTGATGAACCTCTATTTTGCTTTATCATCGCTTTATATATTGCATCGTGTGTTGTTACTATATTTTCTATTTTTGAACTTATTTTTGCTTCATTTATCATCATGGCATTAATTAATATATTTTGATTAGGCATTGTTTTTACTACACCTTTTAACTCTGCTAACGCCCTACTAGTTTTTGACAATTGTTTCAAAATATTAGTTGTTTCCAAATTTTTATCAAATGGTAATTTCATAAATTCTTTGTTCATAAGTTTTTCCTCCATTAATTTACTTTATAATACAAGAACAAAAAGCCTTTTTTTTCCTGTATTTTGATTATACACGAATTTTTTTCCGGTGTCAACACAATACCGGAAAAAAAGGTGTTTTTTTTCCGGTGTTTTGATTATACACGAAAATTCTTCCGGTATCGATACAATACAAGAATAAAAAACGTTTTCTTTCTTGTATTGTTTATTAAAAATTTTTTTACTATTTATTAGAAACATCAATATATAACTTTAATATTTAATTTTTGTATAAAAAACGAACCTTTTTAAAAGGTTCGACTACTTTCCCTATGGTGGAGCTGGGGAGAATCGAACTCCCGTCCAAAATTAACGATACATAAACCTCTACAAGTTTAGTCAACTAATTAAGTTCGAATATTTAAAAAGTAATTGACGACCAAATGAATATTCTAGCCTTTAATATTCAACTACTCTTTTAGGCGAAAGAGTAACTATATCTTACTTTATTTAACCTTGCTTTAATCACGTAAGAAAGATTAGGCAAAGTAGCTTTTAACGCTTCTATTAAGCAAAAGCTGGTTGAAAACTATTGTTTCCAGTTATTTTTATGTGATTAGCTTACGACTAATCAATCGACTTGCCATCTATGCTCTATTAGTCCTGTCGAAACCAAGTCAGCCCCATGCTAGTATTATAGCATTTAGTTATTATTTTGTCTATAACTCTTAGTTAACTTCAAGATGGTTTTAGCTTCTTGGAATGTAGTGAATTCACTTTTTGTTTTTTTAGTTATTTCTTTTTTTACAGTTTGTAAATATTCTTTTTCTGTAAGCTTTTTTTGATAGAATTTTGTTTCAGCTAGATAAAGTTTCTCTCTTAGGGTGTTATTTAAGTGATTTTGTGAGATTGCGTCTTTAACAATACTTACTAGTAAGCCATTTATTCTTTCATTATTTGTATTTTCTATATCACTTATACTTTCCTTTTTTGCTACTTCATAATCTCCACAATCTACTAATTTTAGTTGATTATTATACCATATGGTATTAATTGGCGATAAATCATATACTTTGATATGTTTATTAGTTAATGGAACAGTATCTTTTTTTACTACTTCAATAGCATTATCTAGTTCTTCAAAGCTACCTTTGAACGGCTCTTCATGCAAATTTTTACCTGGTATATATTCTGCGAATGTTCCAATTGCTTCTGCATAACTAGTTGTCCCTGTAGTTGCTAGTGCTTCTGGGAAAATATAACTATTGTTTTTAGTCTTTGCAAATAGTTCTAAATGAGTATCTAAGCTTTTTGTTATACCTTTTGGATTGTATCTGTCTTCATAATCTTCTATTTCCATCGGAACTTTGAAAAAAACTTTATGATATGGTAGTAATTCATTTAAATCTAATGTGCATAGTGGAGACATTGTTCTTATTTCTTGTTTAGTTAAAATATAAAGTCTTGCTGTGTCTTCACCACCATAACATTTATATATTGGGTAGCGTAATAATTCACATTCTCTCATTACGATTGTTCTTGCTATTCTCTCTATTCTTTTCATATACTTATCCCCTTTAATAGGTGCATATTATATCATAAAATCAAAAAAAAAGCAATTACTTGTATTTCATTGCTTTATCCATATCTCTTTTTATGTCTCTTTCTTTAATAGTTTGTCGTTTATCATAGTTTTTCTTACCGCGACATACTCCTAAAAGAAGTTTTGCTTTATTTCTAGTAAAATATAGTTTTAAGGGAATTAAAGTCAATCCTTCTTGTTCTAATTTTACTTTTATTTTTTTTATTTCTTTTTTATTTAATAATAATTTTCTTGTTCTTGTTTCTTCGTGATTGAAGATATTTCCTTCTTCATAGATTGCTATGTGAGTGTTTAATAGAAATACTTCATCATTTTTTACAATAGCATAACTATCTTTAATATTACATTTTCCGTTACGTATAGACTTAATTTCTGTTCCTTTTAGAACTATTCCACACTCATATTCATCTTCTATAAAGTATTCATGTCTTGCTTTACGATTAAATATTTCCATTATTCCTCCTTAATCTAATTTCTTAATGATTTCAAAATCTATTGTTTTATCTTCTTTAGATGCTTTAACAACTCTAATTCTTACTTTTTCACCAATAGTATATTTGATTTTTGATCTTTCACCTGTCAATGATAAAGTTAATTCATCAAAGTGGAAGAAGTCTTTCATATCTTTAATAGGTACTAGTCCTTCAATCAAATTATCTAATTCAATAAACATACCAAAACTTGTTACACTTGAGATCATACCGTCGAATTCTTCACCAATATGTTCTTCCATGTATTCAGCCATTTTCATATCTTCTACTTCTCGTTCACAATCAATCGAAGCTCTTTCTTTAATCGATGAGTGATCTGCTACAAATAGTAGTTTTTGTTCCCAATAACTTGTTGTTCCTGAATCTGTTTTTCCTTTAAATAAATATGTTCTTAATAGTCTATGTACTGTAGTATCAGGATATCTTCTTATTGGTGATGTGAAGTGGGTATAGCACTTACTTGCTAATCCATAATGTCCTTTATTTTCTTCACTATAAATAGCTTTTTGCATATTTCTTAGCAAAAGACTTGATAAAATTTTGAACTCTTCACGATCTTTTAAACTTTCTAATAAACTTTGAATAGCTTTTGGATTAGTACTTTTCATGTTACCTGTTGTAGTAATTCCTAGATTTCCTAAGAAAGTTAAATAGCTTGTTATTTTTTCTTCTTTAGGGAATTCATGGATACGATAGATGAATGGTAGATTCATATAGAATATATGAGTTGCTACTGCTTCATTAGCTGCAATCATAAAGTCTTCGATGATTCGCTCACCTGTTCCTCTATTTCTTAAGATTACATCTGTTGGTTTACAATTCTCATCTACTAAAATTCTAAGTATCCTCTTTTATCTTTCATCTTACGTAGGATATCAGATAATTCTTTCATTAATGTTAACTTTTCTGTAAATTGTTCATATCCTTCTTCAACAATATTTTCTTCTAAGAATTTATTAACTTTTTTATAAGTCATTTGGATATTTGATTTAATTACACTCTCATATATGTCATAGTTAACTACTTTACCATCTTCATCTATTTCCATATCACAACTCATTGCAAGTCGTTCTACATTAGGATTTAGTGAACAAATTCCATTAGATAATTCGTGCGGTAACATCGGTATTACTCTATCAACTAGGTAAACACTTGTTCCTCGTTCCATTGCATCTTCATCTAATGCCATTCCTTCTTTAACATAGTAAGACACATCAGCAATATGCACTCCTAATAAGTAATTACCATTATCTAATTTTTTAATAGCTATCGCATCATCTATATCTCTTGTATCATCACCATCTATAGTAAAAATAACCTCATTTGTTAGATCTCTTCTATTTACTTTTTCTTCTGGTAAAACTTCACTTGGTATTTTTGATACTTCTTCTTTTGTTTTTTCACTGAAAGTATCACTTATATTGTATTTATAAACAATCGATAAAATATCTACTCCTGGATCATGTTTGTGTCCTATTATTTTAACAACATCTCCATAATAACGGTTATTAGCTATTTTACTTGTAAGTTTAACTTTAACTTTGTGACCTTCTACTAAATTACCAGTTTTCTTTTTAGGAACTTCTAT
>CAYJBD010000039.1:0-242 GCA_964368465.1 uncultured Muribaculaceae bacterium | reverse complement strand
ACTTTATCGTCATCTAATTCGACAAAACAAGTATCTTTCTTATAGATTATTTCCCCTATAAATTCATCACTGGTTCTCTCTACAATCTTTAAGATTCTTCCTTCTGTTTTAGATAGATTTTTTTTACTGATCATTTCTACTAAAACGATATCATTATGAATTGCGCCATTTAGGTTATCCTTATTGATATATACATCTTCTTCTTGATTTTCCACATCAACAAAACCAAATCCTTTACGATT
>CAYJBD010000038.1:1092-7130 GCA_964368465.1 uncultured Muribaculaceae bacterium | reverse complement strand
ACACAATGGAACATATTATTCATAGTGATGGTATATTGCCTGCAAATATATTAACTTTACCACCAGCAAAGTTAGTTAGAGATATGAAGTTAATTTATGATCAAGTTGAATCTACTTGGAAAGATTCAAATGGTGATAATGTGATACTATGCAATAACAATAATAAACATAGATATTCTGATGTAGTTACAGGTTCTATGTATATAAGTGAAAAATATTATGAAAAAATCAAGGAAAGTATTAAGTACTATTCTTTTACTACGAGATCATTAACAAGTGGATACTGTGAAGAAAGTGAATTTCATTATGAATTTGATAATAAAAGTCATGAAATTCATTGCTTTGATAACTCTAAACAATATGGAGGTGATTCAGATGGAAAAGAAATTTTCTGTTATGAATGTCCACATGGTCAAGCTGAAAGTGAAGAAGAGTATAAAATAAATCAAGAAAAAATTAGAGCAGAAAGAGAAAAGATTATTAAGGACTTTAAGATAGAAATAGTAGAATAAAATTATTGGTACCAAAATGGTAGCAACATTTAAAATACTAACAACAGCTGCAGCAGTAGAAGAGGGAGTAGTCGATTTAGAAAAAGATATGTTTTATGATAGTGGTCATGTCATGGTCGAAGGAGCAAGAATTAATTGTTGGAAATCAGGAGGTCATGGAGAACAAACTTTCTTACAAGTATTACAAAATTCATGTAATCCTGGTTTTGTTGAATTAGGAAATAGATTAGGTAAAGAAACACTATTTTCTTATTTAGATTTATTCGGAATAGGGGAAAAGACAGGAATAGATTTAAATGGAGAAGCAGAAGGTATAGTATTTCCTCTTGAACAAGTAGGTCAAGTAGAATTAGCAACAACTGCTTTCGGTCAAGGAGTAAGTGTAACACCTATTCAACAAGTATCAGCCATGTCTTCAGTAGTAAATGGAGGTAATCTTTACGAACCATTCGTTGTTAAAAATATCCTAGAACCTGAAACTAATAGCATTATTAAAATGTATGAAGAAGAACTAATAAGACAAACTATCAGTGAAGAGACTTCAAATATTATGAAATATGCCCTAGAAACAGTTGTAGCGTTAGGTGGAGGAAAAGCTGCGTATATCGACGGTTACAGAATAGGTGGGAAAACTGGTACAGCTCAAAAAGTAGAAGATGGTAAGTACTTAGTAAATAACTATATTATGTCATTCGTAGGAATAGTACCATCTAACAATCCAGAAGCCATTCTATATTTAGCAATCGATAATCCTAAAAATACAGCTATGCTATCTAGCTACACAACAACCCCTATAGCAAGAAATATACTAGTAGATATTATAGAAGCTTTAGACATTGAAAAACAGGAAGACCAAATAGAAAAAGATTATAATTGGGATGACGATATATATTATGTTGTTCCAAATGTAGAAGGTCTAACAAAAGAAGAAGCAACAAAATTACTAACTAACTTCACTGTTGAATATTCAGGAGTAGGAAATATAGTAGTATCCCAATCACCAACCAGTGACAATAGAGTACCAGCAGGTACAACTGTTAAATTAATGCTAAGTAATTAGTTGTAAATAAATGTCCATCCATGATAAAATAGACATATATGTAAATAGGTTATGATATAATTTAATAAGAAATGGAAGTGGAAAAAATGTTATTATTGACAAAAGCAGTTTTTGCCGTAATGATTGGGTTTTTAACATCAGCAATACTAGGTCTTATCCTAGTACCGTTATTAAAAAAGATAAGAGTAGGTCAAAGAATAAGTTCATTTGTTGGCTTGTCACATCGTAAAAAAGAAGGAACTCCAACAATGGGAGGACTAATCTTTATAATACCACCAGTTTTGGCAACAATTTACTTATTAATCGTAGGAAGTATCACTTATACGGATAATATCTTTATTGTCTTAATGGTTTTTATTGGATATGGTGTTATAGGATTCTTAGATGATTATCTGAGTATAAAAAAGAATAATAATGAAGGACTGACAACATATCAAAAACTATTTGCACAAGTTATCATTGCAATAGCATTTTTCTATATTTATATGCGTTCAGGTGGTGAGACAGCCTTTGTTGTAGGTACTTTGGGTATAAACATTGAAATGGGTTGGCTATACGGAATTTTCATTCTTTTCATGCTAGTAGGTTCATCTAATGCCGTTAATATAACAGATGGACTAGATGGTCTATCAGGTGGTCTATCAGCAATTGCTCTAGTAGCTTTCTCGCTTATTGCTCTAATGGCAGGCTTTGAAGATATGGGAATATTTGCAATGATTTTAGTAGGATCACTAATAGGGTTTTTGGTATATAACACACATCCAGCCAGAATATTTATGGGCGATACTGGATCACTTGCTCTAGGTGGAGTAATGGCAGCAATTGCTATCTTAACACATAGAGAATTAACTTTAATAGTAGTAGCAGGAGTCTTTGTAATAGAAACATTAAGTGTTATTTTACAAGTATTCTGGGTAAAAGTATTTAAAAAGAAATTATTCTTAATGTCACCACTTCACCATCATTTTGAAAAACTAGGATGGGTAGAAACAGATATCGTAAAACTATTTTGGGTAGTAGGACTAATCCTAGCAATGGCAGGAATACTATTTGGAGTATGGTTATAAACTTCTTTTTAAGAAGTTTTTTTAAGGAGTAAAAATGAAAGTAATAATATTTTATCTAATAATAATAAATATCATAAGTTTTATAACAATATATATTGATAAAAGAAAAGCAATTAAAAACAAATGGAGAATAAGTGAATTATTTCTTGTGGTAATCGCAATACTAGGAGGATCACTAGGATCAATACTTGGTATGAAATTATTTAGACATAAAACGAATAAAACAAAATTTAATATTGGTATCCCCTTAATTTTAGTCATTCAAATAATCATAATTAATTATATCTTTTAACATACACTTAAATAGGTGATTAAATGTTAAAATCTATTGATAAAGTATTATTTGTAACAGTTATAGTTATATCTCTATTTGGACTCTTAATGATTTATTCATCATCAAGCATCTGGGCTGAATATAAGTTTGATGATGCTTTTTACTATTTAAGAATGCAAAGTATTTATCTAGCAATAGGTATAGTTATAATGCTTGTAGTATCAAAAATAGATTATAAGATTTATTATGATAAAGCTAATCTTTTATTAATAGGAACAATTGTATTACTAATATTAGTTTTAATACCAGGAATCGGAACAGTAAGAAACGGTTCTCAAAGTTGGTTTGGTATAGGACCTTTTGGGATTCAACCAAGTGAAGCAGCAAAACTAGCGCTTATCATTTTTACTTCTAAATATTTAACAAATAGTAATAAATTCTTAAAAAACTATAAAAAAGGAATATTACCAATCTTAGCAATACTACTCTTAGTATTCGGCCTTATTATGCTCCAACCAGATTTAGGAACAGCTAGTATTATTGTTATGTCTATCATAGCACTTCTATATATTGCTGGTGTAAATATGAAATTCTTCTTAGGTTTAGGAATCATAGGAGTAATAGGTTTAGTAGTACTAATAATTATCGCTCCATATAGAATGGATAGAATAACATCATTTATTGACCCGTGGAGTGATCCCCTAGGAACAGGATTTCAAATAATTCAAAGTTTATATGCAATTGGTCCAGGAGGATTACTAGGAATGGGTTTTTTAGAATCAAGACAAAAACAATTCTACTTACCAGAACCACAAACAGATTTTATCTTTTCTATTATAAGTGAAGAATTTGGAGTACTAGGAGTTATTATAGTAGCAACACTATTCATAATAATATTGTATAGAGGTATAAAAATAGCTCTCAATGCTAAAAATAACTTTGCAAAGTATTTGGCTTTTGGACTTATCTTTCAAATACTTTTTCAAACTGTTCTAAATTTAATGGTAGTAGTAGGTTTAATTCCAGTGACAGGTGTTACACTACCATTTATATCTTATGGAGGATCAAGTTTGCTTATTTCACTAGCAAGTATCGGAATTGTTTTAAATATAAGTAAGATGTAAACTAATTATAGCGAAACCACCATAATTAAAATCTATTCTAAGTTCACATAAACAAGGATCGTGAACTCGAAAACTTTGATAAAAATGTAACAAAAAGAGTTGAATTAAAACATCAAATTTTCATATATGTTATAATATAAATATGATATATTATAATTAGGAGAAGAAATGAAAAATATTATTAAACAAATACCATACTTGATAGTCATAACACTTACCTTTTATTTATTTCCATTTATAGTCAAAGATACAACAACAGCTATGCTACTGATGCTAATAGTATTTCCTTTAATTTGCCTTATAACATCTTTTATATATGGGCTAAGACAACAATTTAGTTGGAGTTACTCTATAATCGTAACTATTTTATTCTTACCAACATTATTAATTTTTTATAACTATACAGCATGGGTTTACATTATGATCTATGGAATTATTTCTTTAATGGGAAATTTAATAGGATCAAAACTAAAAAAGTAAGGGAGCACATTTATGAAATTTAAGTTTACTAAAAAAAACATTTTTAATATTTATAATTTACCGGCTATAATTTTAACAATTTTAAATATAATAATTATAGTAAGTGATGTAACTATGATGACGTGGATTGCAGTTATGTTAAATATAACTGCTTGGATAAGTGGAACGCTTCTTTATAAAAAGAAAAATTTTACTAGCTTAATCGTTATATTTCCAATAATCATATCTTTCATTATTAGTATAAGATCATATAGTAATATGGTTGATCCGTATTTTACGCATGCTCTTTTCATCTTGTTCTATTTTGTTAGTGATCTATTAATTTTCTATAAAAAGAAAAATATAAAAAAACAAACAAAGAAAGTAGTAACTATAGTTATTAGTAGCATTATACTTATATCTACTGTTTTTGCCATTATCGATTATAACCAAATTAAAGATGAGAAAATGCCAATCTTCATGATTTTAGTTGATGCTAAAGATGAAGCTGAATATGTTGGATTAGGTTACAGATTTTCTTTATATAATGGTGTAAGTCATAAACTAGGAATCATACAAAACAGTGAATATTATTTTGGTAGTTGGTTCTATTTATTTGGGACAAGTCAAAACAGAGGTGTCGATGTTATAAATATAGTTGATAAAGTAGAAACAGAAGGAATTGTATGTGCCGAAGCTTTAGATTATTTCTATGATGACAGTGAATACGTTTATTATTTTAGTTGCTTAAAAAAAGATCAAATTGTAGTTGAATATAGTGATAAAACGACTAAGACATTCACAGAAGCATTCTTGAAAGATATAACTATTGAAGATTTAGATAAATATAATATTGAATATATTAAAGAAAAAAAACAATCAACAATAGGAAATCCTTCAACCATTAAAGAAGCATCTAGTGAAGTAATTCTAAACGTTAGTAACGTTAATAAAGAAGATGGTTATCTTGACTATGAAATAATTAATAATAGTGAAAATGATACATATGAATATGGAATGGCCTTTTTCTTAGAAATAAACAAAGACGGCCAATGGTACGAATTAATGCCCCCAGTTGAAGTCAATTTTAATTTACCACTTTATTACATAGAACCCAAAGAAACTATAATAGATTCAATAGACATATATGGAATCTATGGTACATTAGAGCCAGGTATGTATCGACTAGTAAAAAACGTTGCACTTAATATAGAGGATACTAACTACATCATAGGTAGTTTCGAAGTAAAGTAAAGGAGTAAATATGACCAAAGAATATGTTGACTTATATGATGAAAATAGAATAAGTATTAACAAAAAAATACTAAGGACAAAAGATCTAAAAGAAAAAGTAACAGAAGGTTACTATTTAATAGCAGTTGTCATAATTGAAAATCAAAACAAAGAATTCCTTCTTCAAAAAAGATCGCTAGAAAAAGGTGGGGATCTAGCTTTAACAGGTGGCCATGTTAAATCAGGAAAGACAACACTAGAATGCATCGTCGAAGAGTTAAAAGAAGAACTTGGTATTACTATTTCTAA
>CAYJBD010000038.1:0-1082 GCA_964368465.1 uncultured Muribaculaceae bacterium | reverse complement strand
TTACTTTAGTTCAAACTTGTAAGACAGAAAATAGAATAATTGATGTGTTTCATTTAAAAAAGAATATTGATATAAGTGAACTAATCTTTCAAAAAGAAGAAGTTGCCAGTGCTAAATATTTTACTGTAGAGGAAATTAAAAAATCTCTTAAAGATAAAACAATTAGAAAATCATCAAGAAGTATTATATTAGATTATTTAATTACAAATAAAGATTGAAAAATAATTATATTTTATATATAATAGGTAATATAAAAATAAAGGAGTAACAAATGGATCAACAAAAAATAGGAGAATTTATTCTACAACTAAGAAAAAAACATAAGCTGACTCAACAAGAATTAGCAGACCGCTTAAATGTTACTTCTCAAGCAGTATCAAAGTGGGAAAACGGTAGAGGAATACCAGATATAGAATTATTAAAAAAAATAAGTGAAGTATTTGCAGTTGACATTAATACTATTTTAACAGGAGAAATACCAAAGAAAAAAAACAGAATGTTATTGCTTATAAGTAGTTATTCTATTTTAGCAGTAATTGCAGTTTTAATCGTTTTATCAATTGTAAATAAAAATGAATCATATAGCTTATCACCTATCACTACAGGAAGTGAGTTGTTTCAAATCGATGGAGTTGCAGCTTATCAAGAAGATAAAAAGTCAATTCATATTACAAGTTTAGAAGTAACAAGTGAAACAACAGATAAATATGTTATGAAAGAGTGTTCTTTATATGAAAAAGAAAAAGAAACTACTGTTAAAGTAACAGATTGTAATGAAATGAAAGTGTATGAAAACTACCAAGAAAAAAATGCAAGTACATTAGATGACTTATTAGAAAATACAGAGTTTCATAAAACAAATTATATATCTATTTGTGAAGATTTAGAAAAAGCAAATTTATTTATTGTTTTAAAGATGTTTGATGAGAATAACAAAGTCATAAACTATGAAATACCCCTTAATTTTAACTATACATGTGCTAACTAAACGCTCCGTTTAGTAAGACTAAACTAAGAGTTGATTTACTATCAACTTTTTTTGTAGTTTAATAAAATTATGAAAGGAGTAATTGTAATGAAAA
>CAYJBD010000037.1:1190-7187 GCA_964368465.1 uncultured Muribaculaceae bacterium | reverse complement strand
CTAACGAATGAATCAGTCGACAATGAAAAACTTGACGAACTGATTTTTTCGCTTGGAATGGTAGAACTAGTAAGTTATTGGAAAAGCACTTGTTCTAAAACTGTTGTTATCAAAGATAAAAGTTTAACAACTAATCAACAAGAATGGTGGAAAAAATTATATCGTCTAGGCTTAGGAGAGTTCTTTTACACAAATGGAATAACTGTTGATAAAGACTTTATAAAATTCAATACAACCATCAACAGAGATAATTTAAAAGAAGAAAAGACGTACGGTAACACTAAAGTCTTAGTGCCAATAGGAGGTGGAAAAGACTCCATTGTTACATTGGAAATATTAAAAAACAAAAAAGATTGTTACCCATATATCATCAATCCACGTAAGACGACTCTTGATACTGTAAATATAGCAGGATTAAATGAAAAGTTGATAACAGCAAAGCGTACCATTGATTCAAATCTTTTAGATTTAAACAAAGAAGGTTTTTTAAATGGACATACACCTTTTTCTGCTATTGTTGCTTTTTCATCTTTAATAGCTGCATATTTAAATAAACTATCAAACATAGCACTATCAAATGAAGACAGTGCCAATGAATCAACTATTCTTAATACTGATATTAATCATCAGTATTCAAAAAGTTATGAGTTCGAACTTGATTTCGTAAATTACGAAAAAGAATATTTAAAGACGGATATTAAATATTTTAGTTTTTTAAGACCGCTTGCCGAAATTCAAATAGCAAAGTTATTTTCTAAGTATAATGAATATCATTCAGTTTTTAAGAGTTGCAATATTGGAAGTAAAACAGATGAGTGGTGCAGCAATTGTTCTAAATGCTTGTTTGTCTACATCATGTTGTTGCCTTTTATGGATGAAAAGAAGCTTATTGAAATATTTGGAAAAAACATGTTAGAAGAAGAAGGCCTACTTGAAGAATTTCAAAAATTAACGGGACAACTAGAAGAAAAGCCTTTTGAGTGTGTTGGAAGTATTGGTGAAGTTCATGCTGCTATGCATGAATATCTTTCAAAGAAGAACTATCAAAACCTTTCGGTTCTTGCTAATAACTTTTATCAACAGTTTTCTGGGGATAAAAACAAAATAGAAAGTTTTAATCAACACTTTAATGTGGAAAACAACTTGCCAAATGACTTTTTAGAAATATTACGAGGTGAGTTATGATAGAAAATATCAAAAATTTGATTGATAACAAAAAAGTTCTGATTCTAGGTTATGGACGAGAAGGGAAATCGACATACAATTTGTTGAAAAAGATTGGAACCTATCAAGAACTAGCTATTGCCGATCAAAAAGAAATCACAGATATTGTGGAAAAAGTTATATTCGGGGATGACTATTTAGAATGTTTGGACAATTATGATATTGTTATAAAAAGTCCTGGAGTAGCACTTCCTCAAGATGTAAGTGCTTATAAATGTCGTATAACTTCACAAATTGAACTTTTTGTTACTGAATATCGTGAAAAAATAATAGGTATAACAGGTACAAAGGGGAAAAGTACCACATCATCACTTCTTTATCATATTTTAAAAAAAAATAATATCAAAACACTTTTTGCTGGAAATATAGGTAAACCAGTTTTTGACATTATTGATGAAATAGAAGAAGATACAACAATAGTAATTGAATTATCAGTACATCAATTAGAATATTTAAAAGTCTCACCTCATCAGGCCTTATTTTTAAATATCTATGAAGATCATTTAGAAAGATATAATACTCTAGAAAATTATCGTAATATTAAGGAAAATATTTACCGCTATCAAAAAGCAGATGACTTCTTATATTGTCTTGAAGAATATAAACCAACAAATATATCTAGTAATATCAAAGTTATAAATAACAAGTTACCTTTTGCAGATTTTAAAGAAATAGGATTCAAAGGGTTACAAGGAAAACATAATTTAGTTAATATTTCCTTTGTTTATGAAGTAGCCAGGAAGTACAATATAAGTGACGAGAGTTTTATTAAAGCACTTATAACATATGTTGGGTTGCCACACCGACTAGAATATATTGGAACTAAGTCTAAAGTTGATTATTATGATGACTCTATCTCTACAACAGTAGAATCTACTATTAATGCAATGGAAAGTATTGAAAATGCTAAGATTATTTTGTTAGGTGGTATGGACAGAGGTATAGATTATACAAAACTAATAACATATCTAAAAACTAAAGATCTTGATTACATTATTACAATGTATGATTCAGGTAAGAGAATATATCAGTTGCTTGAAGAGGCAAAAGTTCCGAATATCAAATACATAGAAACTTTAGAAAAAACAGTTTCCTTTGTTTTAGAAAATGCAAAAGAAAATACCGCCTGTATTTTATCCCCAGCATCGGCGAGTTATGGATACTTTAAAGATTTTGAAGAACGCGGAGATAAGTACAAGATGTACATATTTGACAAGAGATAGTTGTTATCTCTTTTTTATTTGTGCTATAATTAAAATTAAGGGAGAGTGAGTAAATGAAGACAATTAAAGATTTTGATTTAAATAGTAAAAAAGTATTAATTAGATGTGATTTCAATGTACCTATTAAAGAAGGAAAAATAATAGATAATAATAGAATTGTGCAAAGTTTAGAAACAATTAAATATGCACTTGATAATAATGCTAAAGTAATTTTATTCTCACACTTAGGTCGTGTAAAAGAAGAGAGTGATCTAACAAAAAACAATTTAGAGATAGTAAGCAAAGAATTATCTGCTTTATTAGAAAAAGATGTATTTTTTTCATCAGTAACAAGAGGAGAAGAACTAGAACAAAAAGTAAATACTCTTAAAGATAAAGAAGTCCTACTTGTTCAAAATACTCGTTATGAAGATTTAGATGGAAAAAAAGAAAGTAAAAATGATGAAGAATTAGGTAAGTATTGGGCATCACTTGGTGATTTATTTATCAATGATGCATTTGGCACTGCTCATAGAGCTCATGCATCAAATGTTGGAATAGCAAGCCATCTTCCTTGTGGAGTAGGATTTTTAATAAAAAAAGAATTAGACAACTTAGAACTACTTAATGACCCTAAACAACCTTTTGTAGTTATACTAGGAGGAGCTAAAGTAGCTGACAAAATTGGTGTGATAAATAATCTAGTAGATAAAGCCAGTGCCATCTTAATAGGTGGAGGAATGTCATTTACATTTTTGAAAGCCAAAGGATTAGAAATAGGAAAATCCCTTCTTGATGAAGAAAGTATCGACTTTTGCAAGGAAATGTTAGAAAAATACCCTGACAAAATAGTACTGCCTATTGATGCAGTAGTTAGTCCAGAATTTTCTGAAAGTTCACCAAACAGAACTATTCCAGTTGAAGAATTAGCACAAGATGAACTAGGTTTAGATATTGGCCCGCAAACAGTTGCTTTATTTGCAGAAAAATTAACAGAAGCTTCTACTATAGTATGGAACGGTCCATTAGGTGTTTATGAGTTTAAAACATACGCTGAAGGAACTAATAAAGTACTAGAATATATTACTAATTTAGATGCTACTACTATTCTAGCAGGAGGAGATGTTGTCGCAGCACTATCTCAAACGAAAATGCAAGATAAAATTACACATGCATCTACTGGTGGTGGTGCAACTCTAGAATTTATAGAAGGAAAAGAATTACCAGGAATTCAAATAATAAAAGAAAGAAGTTGATATAAATGCCTTATAGTCAGCCAAAAACAGCCGAACTTATTGTAAAGCAATTAGATGAACAAAGCCCTGTCGAATTGGGAATGATTAGAGAATTTGAAGGTAATCATCCTGAAATAACCAATCATTTATATCAAAGAAAAAGCAAACTCAATCCGTTTTCCCGATTTGAAACAGACATAGTTACAAGTGATCATGACTTTGAAAACCACATGCTTTTAATAAGACAAGTAAATGGTATCCCCGAGTTAGTAGGACTAAGTTCTATCTACGGTAGTATCAAAAATGTAAACGGAAAGAGTCAAAAAGAAATTGAATATCATAATATAGCAACAGATGATTTAAAACTAAGACCAAAAGAACGAAAAAAATTTGGTCAAGCAACTGAAAAAAATATTAAACTAGCAAAAGAAAAAGGCTACACTAAATTAGCAACAGAATATCAAGATGAAAATGTTTTAAATATTGTTACAATTAGTCAAATGGCGAGTAAAAAACTATGATAAATAAAGTCAAAAAAAACACTGTCTTTTTGCTACTTATTACTGTTGTTGTTTTATTCTTTGTATTAAAAGATGATTTTAATGAAATAGTTGATGCGATTATTGGGATGAACTATTTTTGGTTATTAGTAGCAATCATAGCCTACGTAGGTTATATTTTCTTTAAATCTCTAGTTTTACATATGATTGTAACTGAAGAAGGAGGAAATTATACTTTTGGTAGAAGTATTAAACATAATCTAATAACACAGTTCTTTAATGGTATAACTCCTTTCTCAACAGGTGGACAACCGATGGAAATATATATGTTAAAGAAAAGCGGTGTTAATTACTCTAAGGGTACTAACATGATATTCCAAAATTTTATTTTCTATCAAATAGGATTAGTACTGATTGGTATTCTTGCTGTTGCATGTAACTATTGTTTTGGAATACTACAAAGTAACGACTTTCTAAACAGTTTGATTTTGATAGGATTTATTATAAATACTTTTATTGCTGTATTGTTCTTATTTATAATGTATGATAAAAAGACAACAACGTTTTTAATTAAAAAAACTATTTATTTAGTAAATAAGTTTTTAAAAAAACCTATTGTAGAAGAGAAGTGGGATAATAGATTAGAAGAATTTCATGAGACAGCTCAAGTTTTAAAAGAAAACAAAAGTTTATTTGCAAGAGGTGTTACCATTAGTATTCTCAGTTTATTATGCTTATACATAATTCCTCTATTCTTATTGTTTGCTTTTAGTGACTATACATCATTTAATTTACTAGATGCTATCGTAGCATCAGCATATGTTATGATAATAGGAGCATTTGTACCAATACCAGGAGGTAGTGGAGGAATTGAATACGGGTTCATTGAATTTTTTAAATTTTTCATAACAGGTGGAGTATTATCAGCCATGTTATTAGTATGGAGATTTATTACTTATTATTTACCTATGATCATAGGTGGAATAGTATTTAGTTTTGACAAAGGAGATAAATAAATATGAGAATAGGTTTATTTACAGACACTTATCCTCCACAAATCAATGGAGTGGCAACTAGTGTTTTAGTATTAAAAAGAGCATTAGAAAAAAAAGGGCATCAAGTATATGTTGTTACTTTAAATGATAATATATTAAAGTACAGCATTGAAGAAAATGGAACCGTTATAAGAGTACCTGGGGTTCCACTGCCGTTTTATGATTATCGTTTAGCTCAAGTATATCCCTTAAAAGTAGTCAATTTATTAAGAAAATGGAAATTAGATGTTATTCACTCACATACAGAATTCAGTGTAGGTATTTTTGCAAGACTAGCAGCAAAACAATATGATATACCACTAGTCCACACATATCACACAATGTATGAAGATTATACTCATTATATTACTAAAGGATATTTTGATAAATCTAGTAAGAAAATAGTTGAACATTTAACAATGTTCTATTGTGATAAAACAGCACAAGAGTTAATTGTGCCAACACAAAAAACTTATCAATTATTTAAAGAAAAATATCATTTTGAAAAAAATATAAGTATTTTACCAACAGGTTTAGAAGTAGAAAGATTTTATAAAGAAAATACGGATAAAGAAAAAACAAAAGAGTTAAAAGCTAAACTAGGTATTAATAAAGAAGACTTTCCAATTATCTTTGTAGGACGACTAGCGGTCGAAAAAAACATAGAATTCCTACTTGACGTAATTAAAGACTTATCAAGAAAAAATCCGAATATTAAATTAATAATAGTAGGAGATGGACCAGATAGAGAAAAATTTGAAGAAATATCAAGAAAGCATAAGACAGAAACTAATGTTATTTT
>CAYJBD010000037.1:0-1180 GCA_964368465.1 uncultured Muribaculaceae bacterium | reverse complement strand
GACGGTTCAGTTGATGGGATATTTACATTAACTGAAGATAAAAGATATAAAAATAATTTTGTATTAAATTATACAAGCCGTGATTATCCAGAAACTAATGTTATTTTTACTGGAAAAGTACCATATGATATTATTCCTAATTACTATCAATTAGCCAAAGGGTTTATAACAGCTTCAAAGACAGAGACTCAAGGACTTACGGTTGTTGAAGCAATGGCAGCTGAACTAGTACCTTTTTGTATCAACGATGAGGCTTTTAAAACAGTAGTAGTTGATGGATTAAGTGGAATTATATTTAATAATGAAAAAGAAGCAAAACAAGCTATTATAGAAATCAGTTCTAATGAAAAAGAAAGAAAAAAATATAGTCATCAAGCAAGAGTAGCAGCAGAAAGATGTAGTTCTAAATATTACGCTGAAGGTGCTCTAGATGTTTACGAAAGAGCCATTGATGAAAAAAGAAAAACATTTAAAGAAATTAATAGATTCTTAGGAATCTTCAAAAGGAGAAAAAATGAAACTAGTATTGAATCACAAGATGAACTTGAGTAAAGAAGAAATAAAGATATATAAAGAAAGTTTAGAAAACATCACGTTTAATGATGAAATAATAGTTTGCCCAAGTAACTTGTATTTAGATTACTATAGTACTGGTAAATATGATATTGGAGCACAAGATGTATCTATTAACAATAATGGTGCTTATACTGGAGAAACATCAATTGAACAACTAAAAAGTGTTGGTATTAAATATTGTATTATAGGACACAGTGAAAGAAGAAAGTACCATATGGAAAGTGGTGAGTTATTAAACAAAAAACTTTCACAAGTACTAAGTAATGATATTATTCCAATTTTATGTATAGGAGAGTCTTTAGAAGAAAAACAACAAGGTTTAACAGAAGATGTCTTATTTAGACAATTAGAAGAAGCTACTAAAGGTTTAGCTAACAAAGACAAAATAATTGTAGCATATGAACCAATATGGGCTATTGGAACAGGTATAACACCAACTAAAGAAGAAATAGAAAATACGATTGCTAATCTTAAAAATAGGTTAGATACAGACTATGAGTTTCTATATGGAGGAAGTGTTAATCAATCTAACGCTAAAGAGTTTATGAGTATTTCTAATATTGTAGGTTTTCTAATAGGTGGACTTGGTTTAAAAGTAGAAGAG
>CAYJBD010000036.1:0-7329 GCA_964368465.1 uncultured Muribaculaceae bacterium | reverse complement strand
AATTCATATTATCACCCAATTAAATGTATGAAAAAAAAGAGTAATTATTACTCTTTTAAGTTATTTGCTATATCTACATATATTTCTAAGGACAACTGTTCAGCACGTACTGACAAGTCATAATCATATTTTTTTAATACTTCTTCAACTATATCAAGATTATAAGATTTTAAATTATTACGAAGAGTCTTTCTTTTAAAACAAAAACTATCTCTAACTAATTTAAAAAATAAATCTCGATCTAATAATTCATATCTATTTTTTTTAGTAGTCAAACTAACGACAATACTATCTATTTTAGGTTTAGGTACAAATGCTTCCTTAACAACAATAAACTCTTTATTGATATCAAAGTAGTAATTTAAAAACACGGTCAAAGATCCATAATCACGAGTACCAGGCTTCGCAGTTAATCTATCTCCAACTTCTTTTTGCATCATTAAAATCATCTTATCAACAGGAATATTATCATTAATTATTTTAGTAATGATAGGTGTCGTTATATAATAAGGTAAATTACTAACAAATAACAACCTATCAAAATTATAATTTTTGATATCATTAATTACATCACTGTCTAAAAAATCTCCATATATAACTTTTAAGTTAGAAAAATTATGCTCTAACATTCCTAATTTATCACTAAGTCTTTTGTCTATTTCATATGCAATAACATTCTTAGAGGTTTTTACTAACAACTCTGTAATCGCACCAGCACCTGGCCCAACTTCTATTACCAATGTATCAGAATCACCATTAACTACACTAACTATCTTCTTAATCATATTCTTATCTGTCAAAAAATTCTGACCTAGACTCTTTTTAAATTCAAATTCCATTATCTTCACCGCTTTAATTATATCAAAAAAAAAGACCGTTAACCAGCCTTTGTTTCGTCTTCCTTTTTAGTGAACATTAGTAAGACATTAGTAATAATCAACCCATATAACATAACTAGCATAGGATTAATAAAATCTGCAAAGAAATTAAAATTAATTTCTTGAGAAAAAACATATCTAACTATCATATATTCATCTGCTATTGCTCTATATGCAACAAACACAACCACTAAGAACACAACAGAACAAGAAATATTATAAAATATATTATGAGTTACTTGCTTTTGTCCAAATAATATATTAATAGATATAGCAACTAATAATAATATAAATGGTAAGAAAGTTAAAATAGACTCTGTTATAGGCTTACCTAATCTATTATTCATATTAATAATGATAAACAAAGTTAAACCAAATGCTGCTAAATATGAAACAATCTTCAAGAAAGAGAAAAAATAATTCAACATTTTAACCATTATCTATTCACCTCTTCCTTAAACAATTCTGATACCAGCAATACATAAGAAACAGCATTGTCATAATCAAACATCGTTGAGTATATAGCAGAGTTAACTTGATTAAAAGTAGTGTTTTTAGCAGTTAAACTATTAAAATAATAACTACTATTATTTTCCATATCATCTTGTATATAACTATTACCATTAGTTAACAATTTTATTTGTATTTGAGACATATCATAAATAGTATCAAACCCATCTATCTTCATTAATTCATCAGTATGAAGAGCAAATAAGTCAGTTAATTGTAATACTAAACAAGAATTAGAAACTTTACTATTATATAAATTTAAAAAGTCTTGTGCATCAATCACATTATAATCACCCAAAGCTATAAAATCATAATACTCTTTACTACCTAAATCTTGAGCACATAATTTCAATCTTCCTTGAAACCCTAATAAAACTTGTTTTTCAATAGGACCATTATACCTATTAATATCAAAGTTAATATTTTCGTTTATTGTGTTTATATTATTCTGAATGTTAACATGAGTAGGACTATTAATCATATCAATACTATAAGATTCCCCTATTTCATTATAATGATACATATTTAAAAATAAATAAAAACTAGCATACCCAAAAACAATTCCCATAATACTATAAGCAATTACTTTTAAATATTCTTGTATGAACTTTTTCATTCTACTTCCTCCATTATTATTTTATATGCATATTTCTTTTCTACTACATCATCTAACTCATTATCTTGACTTAACCATATTCGCAATTCATAAGAATGTAATGCTTTATTTGAAATAGTAGTACTGTATAAAACTTCCCCATCTAAATCACTCAAGTCTCCTAAAGCAATTTGTTTATCATTTTGCTTCAACTCATATCTAAACGACTCAACTGTCAAATCACTATTTTCTAAATCCTCTACTAATACTAACTTATAAGTTCTATCGTCAGATATATAGCTTTTTACTTCAAATTCATATGGGTCCACTTTAATTCCATCAATATCATTATAAAGATTAGTTTGAATAGTAGTGAATCCTTCTTCATCAGCAAAATATCTAATATCACCAGAAAGACTAATCCATCCAGCAGACTGTCCAAAATACAAAAATCCTAATATTAACATCACAATAATTATCACAATTATAATTACTTTAATAAACTTGTTTACAGAAACATCTTTATCATTCATACTATTCACTCTTACCTTTTCCAATAACTTTTTGCTTTGTCATAACTTTTTTTGATATTTTAACAATATCAATAGTTATAATAGTTAAACATGGTATTACTATAAGAATTAACCAACCATACATATTAGATAATAATTCTTGTATATATCCAATAAAAGGAATAATTAATACAACTTTACCTATTAATTGATTATCTCCAACCAACGCTGAATCTTCCGCATTGTTATTATCACCTTTAGTACGAAGCAATATCTCGCCACTACTACTATTAGCAAAACCAACAACACGATGGGTAATAGTAATTCCTTTGTATAAAGGATCTGCTGAAGTAAAGGTAATAACATCCCCAATTTCTACATTTTCAACTTCTACTCTTTTCGTAACAATAACATCTCTAACATCAATAGTAGGAACCATACTAGGACTAACAATAGTATACGCACTAATCAAAGGTGGCTTTGTAAATCCATTAGCTGCATTGATTTGAAGATCAACATAATAAGCTACAAAAGCAATAGCAATCAGAATTAATATTAACAAAACACTATACATTACAAGGGAAGTAAAATAGTGCAGTACTTTTTTCATAGCTGCTAATAGTTCTTTAAAATTACTGTTTGAACTCACTATAACCTCATCCATACTACACCTCCTTACTATACTGTTTATATTGTATCATATTTTTTAAAAAAAATGTACACAAAAAAAAATAAACTCCATGTAAATGGTGTTTATTTATAAGGTCCTATGCTGCCATACCATATACATTAACTGTAACAGTAAAAGTTTCAGCATCAGCACCACTAACATAATCTTCAGCAATCCACATCTTTAAAACATAATTAGTAGATTGAGTAGCAGTAATACTACCACTAGTTAATATCATACCACCTGCTGGTGTACCAGTTGAACTAGCAGACGCAATAGGTGTAAATTCTTTTGGCGCCATAACTTCTGTTTCAGTTGAACTAGCCACTGAAGCTAAATATAAACGTACATCATCATCTGCTAATGTACTAGCAATAGTATTCTTAATAGCAGAAATTTCATAAGAAATATTTGCATTACCACTAATAGTAGCTCCCACTGTAAATTCAAAAACTGCTTCATCTGCTGTTTGAGCAATACCAGCAGCATCTGTCATAGGCATTGCATTAGTAATACTAATACCAGCATCTTCTTCATTATAAGTCATTGATATTGTACCTGTACTAATTGTATTCTCTCTTGTACCTTCACCAACGAAAGTAAACGCCGCAAATGACACTCCAACAACTGCAACAATTAACACAGCAATTGCGATTACTGATAATAAAACTTGTTTAGATGAATTCTTTTTTTCCATTTCGTTAT
Source organism: uncultured Muribaculaceae bacterium (assembly GCA_964368465.1). Lineage (GTDB taxonomy): Bacteria > Bacillota_I > Bacilli_A > RF39 > UBA660 > CARZYU01. The sequence goes on along the minus strand of CAYJBD010000036.1, from coordinate 3,459 downwards.
TCATTTCAATCCTCCTCTATTATTAATATAGCAAACAACTTATTAATTTGCAATATTATTCTGAAATAATTTCTTTAGCATATACATTTATTTTAACACTAAAAGATAAATCCTCATCTTCGTTCAATTCAAAATCTTCTGCTAACCACATTCTAAATGTATAATTTTGTGATTCCGATGCTATTAACTCACCAGAAGATAATATCATTGCTCCCTTAGGTGTACCTATTAAAGAAGTACTAGCAATAGGTGTAAAAGGTTTAGGTTCCATTACTTCAATATCCCCTACAGAATTAGAATTCATTTCTAAGTATAATCTAACATCTTCGTTAGCTACCGTAGAAGAAATGTCTTTAATAGCAGCTATTTCATAAGAAATACTTGCAGTACCAACAATAACAGCTGACACATTAAACTCAAATATATTTCTTCCTTGATAAGCACCAGCACCTGTATAATTATTTTCCAACACCTTACCAGCATCATCACTTAATGGAATTGCATTCATTATACTAATACCATTAGTTTCCTCTTTATAAGTCATAGCTATTTTACCAGTAGTAATAGTATTATATCCTGGATTAATATCAGTATACCCTATAATTCCAACTGCCATACCAAAAGTTAAAAATATAGTTGAAAAAAACAATAAAAACAGTAATATAACATACCTAAGTATCGGTTTCTTTTTTTTCTTTTCTTCTTCCATTACAATCTCCTATCCATTAGCTTGAACTCCAACGTTAATTTGAAATGTTTGTCCTAAAACGTTTTCAGCATATTCTTCTGCAACCCAGATTCTCAATCTAAATTTTTGACTATAATTACTAGTAGTAATATTAGTAGAGTAAATAGTTTTAACATCTTCTCCATTAACATTAATTGTATTAGTAAAATCACTAAGCACCGGCACACTAGCACCATCAAATCCTGCAAAAGGAATTTCTGTAGCTGGATCAGTTAAATAAATCTTAACATAATCAGAGTTCAATGTATTACTAGCACTTTCCTTTAAGAAAACAGAATAGTTAATTGTTGCTTCTCCAGCTGTTGAATTTGTAACTGTAAAATCAAAATGACCGGTAACAACACCCAATGAAGCATTACTGTTAAGCAATGCTTTTCCAGCTGCATCTGTTATTGGCATTGCTTCAATGATTTCTATACCTGTTGTATCTTCAGTAAAATTAAAATCAATTGACCCTGTAGATATTGTATTTTCTTTTGATCCTTCTTGAGCAAAGATAAAAACAGCATAACTAGACGCAATTATTATTCCTAAAAACCCAAAAATAAAAATAAAAATTTGTAAAAGTCTTCTCTTTTTCATACTCCCACCTTATTATATATATTAGTTTAGCACATAACATAATAAAAATACAACTAAAAAAGAGGACTTACCATCCCCAACGTAAAACTTCAGTGTAAATATTGTTTCTTCTACCTACCCACACAGCTTCTTCTTGTGACGGAAATAACAAATCTAATTTATTATCTACAATAGCGCCACCTCTATCTAAAACTATAACAACCAAAGGATTTTCATAAATATTTGATATTCTAAGTACTGTACCACATGGCACACTTTTATCAGCAGCTACTATACTAATTGTTCCAAATTCTGGATCTTCATGATATACATTTCCTTCTCTTACATCTTGATAAGGATAACATCCAACTCTACCACCACATCCAGGACAATCAGGACCATAACCAGTTAAACTACTCATATAAGACACTGACTCATTTTCAACATTAGCAAAAGCCATTTCATAATCATCATAAAAATTAAAACTTCCAAATGTATCAGTTTCATCCTTCACCATTGAAACAATACTACTAGCGTCCACGTATTTAGAAGAATTAATATTATAAGTAGATATTGTACTACGTTGATTCCCCGAAGCAACAACAATAAAAAACAACAATACAAAAAAGAAAATAGTCGTTCTAATAGGAAAAGAAAAATGTTTTTGCTTCTTTTGTTTCATATCATCACACCTCTATTATAGAAAATATAACATATATATTAGGACAAGTCAAACAAATTATAGGCATTTTTAGAAGTAATATTAGCAACTTCTTCTATTGATACATTTTTTAAATTTGCAATATACTCTGCAATTATCTTGATATTTTTAGGATGATTAACTTTTCCTCTAATTGGCGATAAATAAGGACTGTCTGTTTCTAAAATGATATTATCTAAAGATAACTCTTGAATAACAGAAGATAAATTACTGTTTTTAAAAGTAACCACACCACCTATTCCTAAATAAAACCCCATTTTAACATATTCATTAGCTGTTTCTATACTCCCACTAAAACAATGTATAACACCACGAACATTATATTCCTTCAAGATATTTATAGTGTCCATAACTGCATCTCTTGAATGTATGACTACAGGAAGATTATTCTTTTCAGCTAACTCTAGATGTTTTCTAAATAATGTCATTTGCTCTGTTTTGTTATCACTTTGATAGTAATAATCTAAACCAGTTTCCCCCACAGCAATAATTCTCTTTGTTTTAATTATTTCTTCTATAGACGAAAAATCATAATTGTCTTTAGCAACTTCAAGTGGATGAATCCCAATAGAAACATATATATCTTTTACTGATAAATAATCATCAATATCTATAAATTCATCATTTTCACACAAAGAAACAATACATTTATTCACACCATAAAGCTTAGCCTCTTCAATTGTTCTACCAATTTCCTCTTTTTTAATATGACAATGTGTATCAATTAACATCAAAATCCCCCTAAAAGAAAAAATATTGTTTCACAATACTTTTCAAAATCCAAAATAAATTAATTCATATTTAATTAAATAAATAACTAATAATATTAAATATGTAACATTATAAAAAGTCATCTCTTCTATAACAGCCATAGTTACTAGTGTAATACCACATAAAAAACAACAAGTTACTATGAAAATCTTCATTTTCTCACTCATATAAGATATATCCCTTCACATATATTCTTACTGCTTTTATACTACATTATAACTATATCTCATATCAAAAAACTAAGTCAAATCAAAAATGAACTTTTTATAATTATTTACAAATTTATTTACATATATCTTTTAAAAACTTCTCTTTGTCAATTCTATTAAACAAAATCTCACTTGTTCCTAAATTATAATTATTAGAATCATCATATATTACTTTATTATTACTATTATTTATTTGTTCCAGTATTTTAGCACTAGTAGAAGGCATAGCAAATTCTAAATGTAAAGAACAAACTCTTATTGCTTCCAATAAATTATATAAAACACTTTCTAACTCATCTAGTTTATTTTCCTTAGCTAAAATCCAAGGAGTAGTATCATCAATATACTTATTTGCTTTTGACAACACTTTAAACACTTCTGTAATAGCTTGACTTACCTCAAGTTTATTCATCTTCTCAGCAACAATACAATTAAGATTATTGATAGAA
>CAYJBD010000035.1:6991-7347 GCA_964368465.1 uncultured Muribaculaceae bacterium | reverse complement strand
ATATTGTCGACGAGAATTAGTAAATAAAACCTACAAATAAACCAAAAGATAAATATATTTATTTATCTTTTTATATGTAATTATATTTAAAATTTAGAAAGAGTGCTATAATAAAGAAGAAGGTGATAATATGAAAGGCTGGAAAAATTTTGAAGAGGGTAGTTGGATAAGTAATATCGATGTTAATGGGTTTATTTTATCTAATTATCAAGAATATCAAGGGGATCACAAGTTTTTAAGTGAACCTACTAAAAGAACTAAAAAAATATGGGATACTTGTAAAAAACTTTTAAAAGAAGAATTAAAAAAAGGTATATTAGATGTAGAAACTAAGGTAGTATCTGGAGTTAATAATT
>CAYJBD010000035.1:1716-6981 GCA_964368465.1 uncultured Muribaculaceae bacterium | reverse complement strand
AATGAAGTTATTTTTGGATTGCAAACAGATGCTCCACTAAAAAGAATAGTTAATCCTTATGGTGGGATTAGAATGGTTTATAGTTCATTAGAAGCATATGGCTACGAGTTAGACAAAGATATCAATGAACACTTTAATAAATATCGTAAAACTCATAACCAAGGTGTATTTGATGCTTATACTTCTGAAATATTACAAGCAAGAAAAGTAGGGTTATTAACAGGTTTGCCAGATGCCTATGGAAGAGGAAGAATTATAGGTGACTACCGTAGAATAGCATTATATGGAATTGATTTTTTAATAGCTAAGAAAAAAGAAGATTTAGAAGAAATAAAGGATATTAATGATAGATCTATTGAATTAAGAGAAAATATTTCAGAACAAATAAGAGCTTTATTTGAAATAAAAGAAATGGCTTCTAGTTATGGTTTTGATATTAGTGAAGGGGCTACTAATGCTAAAGAAGCAGTACAGTGGTTGTATTTTGGATATTTAGCTGCTGTAAAAGAAAATAATGGTGCTGCTATGTCTTTAGGTAGAACATCTACTTTCTTAGATATATATATAGAAAGAGACTTAAAAGCAGGAATAATAACAGAAGAAGAAGCACAAGAATTAATTGATCAGTTTGTTGTTAAACTAAGACTTGTTAGGCACCTAAGAACTCCAGAATATGATGAGTTGTTTTCAGGAGATCCTACATGGGTAACTGAATCAATAGCCGGTATGAAAGATGATAAAACTAGCTTAGTAACTAAAAGTAGTTTCAGATATCTACATACATTAATAAATTTAGAATCATCACCAGAACCAAATTTAACAGTATTATGGAGTGAAAAATTACCAGAAAATTTCAAGAAATACTGTGCTGATATATCTATTAAAACTGATTCAATTCAATATGAAAATGATGATGTGATGAGACCAATTTATGGAAATGACTATGCTATTGCTTGTTGTGTATCTGCTATGAAATTAGGAAAACAAATGCAATACTTTGGTGCAAGATGCAACTTAGTTAAGTCTTTGTTATTTTCTATGAATGGTGGAGTAGATGAGATAACTAATATCAAAGCAATCGATGGTTTTGCTATCATGGAAGACGAAATATTAGATTATGAAAAAGTTATAGCCAACTATAAAAGAATGTTAACTAGAGTTACCAAGATTTATGTTGATGCTATGAATATTATTCATTTTATGCATGATAAATATGCTTATGAAAAATCTCAAATGGCCCTTCATGACTCAGAAGTAGAAAGACTAATGGCCTTTGGTGTAGCTGGTTTATCAGTAATGGCCGATTCATTATCAGCTATAAAATATGCCAAAGTAAAGCCAATCAGAAATGAACAAGGGTTAGCAATCGATTATGAAATAGAAGGAGACTTCCCTAAGTTTGGTAATGATGATGATAGAGTAGATAATATAGCAATAGAAATAATGGAATATTTTTATCAAGAATTATGTAAACATAGATTACATAATAGTGCTAAACATACTTTATCAATCCTTACAATTACTTCTAATGTAGTATATGGAGAAAAAACAGGAGCAACACCAGATGGTCGAAAATCTAAAGTAGCCTTTGCTCCAGGAGCTAATCCAATGCATGGAAGAGATGATGAAGGAGCACTAGCTTCATTAAACTCAGTAGCAAAACTTAATTATCAAGAATGTTGCCAAGATGGTATTTCTAATACTTTTACAATCGTACCATCCACTCTAGGTAAAACACTTGATGAACAACAAGACAACTTAGTAGATATTTTAGATGGATACTTCACTCAAGGAGCACATCACTTAAATGTTAATGTCTTAAACCAAAAGAAATTAAAAGAAGCAATGAATGATCCTGACAAATACCCATTATTAACAATAAGAGTATCAGGCTATGCAGTTAGATTTAATAGGCTTACTAAAAAACAACAAGAAGAAGTAATAGACAGAACTTTCCATGAGAAATTATAATGACAACTGCAAGTATTAATACCATAGAAACAATGGGACTAGTAGATGGTCCGGGTATAAGAACTATTATTTTCTTAAATGGATGTAAGTTGAGATGTAAGTATTGTCACAATCCTGAAATGTTTAATATTCAAGAAACAAATTATACAATAGAACAATTAGTTACTAAAATAAAAAGGTATAAACCGTATTATAAGAAACATGGTGGTGTAACATTTTCAGGAGGAGAACCATTATTACAATCGCAATTTATATTAGAGTGTAGTAAACTATTAAAAAAAGAACAAATAAATATTGCTCTTGATACAGCAGGAGTAGGTATATCAAAAGAATTAACGGAAGAAGTATTGAAAAATATCGATTTAGTCTTATTTGACATAAAAGATTATAGACCAAAAGAGTATAAAGAATTAACAAATCATGATATTAAAGATAGCTTAGAATTTATTGAACTATTAAATAAATCTAATAAAAAAGTATGGATAAGACAAGTAATCATACCAGACTTTAATGACAATGATGACTATATCAAAGGTTTAAAAAACTTTGTAAGTAAGATAAATAATGTTGAAAAAATTGATTTTTTACCATATCATCGATTAGGAATTGATAAGTATAAAAAATTAAATATAGAGTATCCATACTTAAATAAAAAAGATATGGACAAGACTAAATGTAATGATCTATATGAAAAATATTTAAAAATATAAGAGTGGTAATAACCACTCTTTTTATTTTTTTATTAATACTAAAGAAGAACTCATTGTAAGAGGATGATCTTGAGCTAAGTCATATAAATCATTAATAGCAGTCTCTTCACCTAAGTCACTATTAGGAATATCATATACTATTTTAGTGATTTTTGCATTTTCATCATCACAATCAAGTATCTCATAGCCATTAGAAGTTTTAGAAGCGACAAGCACTACATCATTGCTTTTAGCATCTCTAAATTCAACTATTTTTTCTCCAACAGGATACATTAAACAAATAGAATGTTTTTCTACTTCTTCATTCATATAAGAATATAAATATGGCATTCTCTCATGATAATCGTCACTGTTAACAACAGAAGAATCGACATTATCAAGACCAATAACCATTTTTTCGGTTTTGAAACACTCTCCTATAACAAACCCAGTAATGAGAACTGTACTAAGACCAAAACACATTGTATCGCGCAAATCTAACTTCAAATTTTTAATCTTCATAATAACTCCTTTCTATGTATTATAAGAGAAAAAATAAAAATAGTCTATAAGACTAGTAAAAAAAAGAAAAATTTGGTAAAATTATATAAGAAAAAAGGAAGTGGTAGTATGATTTTAGCAAGCGAATGGGAAGATTATGAAATAATTGACGCTAGCAATGGGATGAAATTAGAAAGATGGAAAGATATCTATCTACTAAGACCAGACCCTCAAATTATTTGGGATAATGGCAATTTATTAGAAAAACATCGCTCAAAGATTCATGCTGTCTACCATCGTAGTAATAAAGGCGGAGGAACTTGGGAAAATTTAAAGAAGATGCCAGACAATTGGAATATTAATTATAAAGATTTAACTTTTAATATTAAACAAATGGGTTTTAAGCACACTGGACTTTTCCCAGAACAAGCTACTAACTGGGACTTTGTAATGAATAAAATTAGAAATGCTAGTAAAGAAGTATCAGTTCTTAATTTATTTGCTTACACTGGAGGTGCTAGTGTTGCTTGTTTAAAAGCAGGAGCTAGTGTCGTTCATGTAGATTCATCCAAAGGAATGGTTGACTGGTGTAAAGAAAATGTTAAAGCCAGTGGATTAGATAACAAACCAATTAGATATATAATAGATGATGTTGTAAAGTTTGTCGAAAGAGAAAAAAGAAGAGAAAGAAAGTATGATGTCATCATTATGGATCCGCCATCTTATGGAAGAGGAGCTAATGGAGAAGTTTGGGATATAGAAAAAGATTTAAATGGACTAATAGAAAAATGTATGGATATTCTATCAGATCAACCACTATTATTTCTAATTAATTCTTATACAACAGGTTTATCAAGTGCAGTACTATCAAATATCTTAAAAAATACAATAGGAAAAAAACAACAAGGAAAGATAACTAGTGGTGAGATAGGATTGCCTATTCAAAATAGTGATTTAGTGCTACCTTGCGGAATATATGGTCGTTATGAAGATTAAAGATTTAGAAATATTATATGAAGATAATCATTTGTTAGTAGTAGTTAAACCATGCAATGTATTATCTCAAGCGGATAATACTAAAGATGAAGACTTATTGAGCCTATTAAAAAGTTATATTAAAGAAAAGTATAATAAACCAGGTAACGTTTTTTTGGGTTTAGTACACCGTTTAGATAGACCAGTAAGTGGGATAATGGTATATGCTAAAACATCAAAAGCAGCATCAAGACTAATGGAATTTATGCAAAATGGAAAGTTTGAAAAATCGTACTATGCTATTGTAAATGGTGTTGTAACAAAACAAGAAGATCAATTAGAAGGTTATTTAAAAAAGAATATTAGTGGAAATAGTGAAGTTACTACTGAAGAGTTTGGTAAGCACGCTAAACTTAGATATAAAGTAATAGAAATAAATGATAAAAAGAATCAAACTTTATTAGAAATACAGTTACTGACGGGTAGACATCATCAAATAAGAGTACAGTTTGCAAGTAGAAAATATCCGTTAGTAGGAGATCAAAGATATGGTAAACAAGATAAGAAACAAATATGTTTACATGCATATAAACTAAGTTTCCCACATCCTATTACAAAAGAGGTTTTAACATTTGTTAACAAACCAAAACAAATAAATGATTGGACACATTTTACACTGTAAAAAAATGTCACAATTGTTTTTTTTTTGCAATTGAAATAAATCTTTGATATGATACATGTAGATTAAAATAAGGAGATGATTATATATGCCAGCAATAGAATTTAGTTTAGATTGGTTTTTAACAATACCTGGAATGTTAATAACAGGAGGAGTATTATTACTTTTAATAGCGTTAATTATATTTATAGCTAGTTCAAGCAAAAAAAGAAAAAACAAAATAGAAATCAATGAAGATAAGAAAGAACCGGAAGTTGCAACAGAAACACCGGTTACTGAGGTTAAAGTTGATGAACCAACACCAGTAGCAGATGTGGCAGTAGCAACAGTAGCAGCAGTTGCTCCAACAGTTGTTGAACCAACTCCAGTAGTAGAAGCTCCAACTATGGAAAACAAGGATGCAATAATTCCTGTAACAGAAACACCGGAAATTCCAACAGTTGAACCAAC
>CAYJBD010000035.1:0-1616 GCA_964368465.1 uncultured Muribaculaceae bacterium | reverse complement strand
GTAGAAAGGAATGAATAATATATATGGAAACACTTAAAGTTTCATCTAAATCAAATCCGAACTCGGTAGCAGGGGCACTAGCAAATGTTTTTAGAGAAAAAGGAGAAGTAGAAATACAAGCAGTAGGAGCTGGAGCTCTAAACCAAGCAATCAAAGCAGTAGCAATAGCAAGAGGTTTTGTAGCACCTTCAGGAAAAAACTTAGTATGTATACCAGCTTTTACAGATATATCAATAGATGGAGAAGAAAGAACTGCTATAAAACTAATTGTCGAAACTAAATAAATAGGATAATGAAAAACTGTAAGTTGTTGACACAGTTTTTTTTATTTCGACAAAGAAAGACAAAAAAAGACAAAATAACATTGACATAAATTTTAGGTATGTTACAATATTATTGTATATTATAGAGAGTACAGGGTATATCATGCTATAAGTGCAATCCTTAAAGAAAGGTAAATGATATGAAGGACAAAAGAATCGAAAATAGTGTTGATAAAATCAAAAGAAAAAAATTCATCACTAAGATAATGAAACTGGCATTACTGATTATCATTGCACTGGTTTTAGTATCTTATTCCGTTATGAGTATAGTCTATAATAGCGGCAATTTCAGTATAACACTAGATAGGAACACTTTTAGGGAAAAAGGGTTAGTAATATACTCTGATCCTGAATATAAAGTGTATCAATCAGAATTGTTGGCTGATTCACCAGAAAGCTTTGATAATATATCTTATCAATGGTTACCTGCAGATCTTCATGAATATGAAGGTGGAGATGGTACTCATAATGGGAGAAATTATATGGCTTACACATTCTATATCGAAAATATAGGGAGTGAAGTGGTGGATTACTGGACAGAAGTGATTATCTATGATGTTATTAGAAATGTCGATGAGGCAGCTAGACTGAGAGTATACAAAGATGGAGAGTATGTTACTTATGCAAAAATAGGTAACGACGGTGAACCAGAACGAGAAACAGTTCCTTTCGAAAATGACGAAACAGTAGTAAGAGAACATGTTGAAAATTTCGCTCCTGGTGATATCAGTAAGTATACTGTAGTCATGTGGCTCGAGGGAAGCGATCCAGAATGCACAGATAGTATTTTGGGTGGAGAGATTAAATTTCAAATGAACTTTATCTCAGAGTTAACAGAAAATCAATAAGAAGGAGAGAAAAAAGTATGCGAAAAAAGAATTCAAAACGCACAAAGAAAATTCAAAAGTTATTTGTAGCGTTAGCATTAAGCGTAATTATTTTAGGATCATCAACTTATGCGTGGTTCATAGGTATGACTAAAGTACACGTTACAGCGTTTGAAGTTAATATTAAGACAACTGAAAGTTTAGCATTATCACTAGATGGTGCAACTTGGGCAGAAGAATTAACTATTGATTCTACGTCAGTAATCGATGATGCTTATGCAGCAAACACTAATAGTTGGGGTGGAGTTGAAGGATTAATTCCAGTTTCAACAGTAGGTGAAATTGATGAAACTAGTTCAAGACTAGTAATGTTTGAAAAAGGTAGTTTAACTGCAACAGCTGGTGGTTACCGTCTAATGGCTAGTCAAATGCCAAATGATGGAGCAGCAGAAGCAGAAGGATATGT
>CAYJBD010000034.1:0-7348 GCA_964368465.1 uncultured Muribaculaceae bacterium | reverse complement strand
TTAGAACAAAGTTTAACAGAAGAAGATGTTTTGTTATTACTTGATGAAGATATTAATATTAATATTTTAGAAGATTATGGTTATTCAACTGATGATTTATTTGTTAGTAAATCTATGGAAGAAGCTTATCATAATAATATTTTAATAAATTTAATAATAATAAATATAGTATTAATTATTATTTTTAGTATTATATATATATACTTTTATAAGCAAAAGAAGTCTTATTTACAAATAATAGATTATTTAAATAACTTAGAAAAATATGATTATAAACTTGATTTAATTGATAATAAAGATAACGATTTATCAATGCTTAAGAATGAACTTTATAAAATTACTGTTATGTTAAAAGAATATAACTTAAAATATAGTAATGATAAGAAATCTCTTAAAGATAATATGATGAATATATCACATCAATTAAAGACTCCTATAACTAGTATTTCTATTATGCTTGATAATATTATTGATGATAGGGATATGGATAGTTCCGTTAGATTAGAGTTTATTAAAGATATTAAAGAACAAATAATTAATATGGAGTTTTTAGTACTTGGTTTATTAAAACTTTCTAAGTTTGACGCAGGAGTAGTTGAATTTTCTAAAGAAGAGGTTTTAGTTTCTGAGTTACTTAGGTCTTCTGTTGATAAAGTTAATTCTATTGCAAGTGATAAGAAGATTGATATTATTATTAAGGGACAAAAGAAAGTAAAAATTAAATGTGATATTAAGTGGCAAGAAGAGGCTATTTCTAATATAATTAAAAATGGTATTGAACATAGTGATAAAAATAGTAAAATAGATATTAGTTATGTAGATAATAATTTTTATACTTCAATTACTATAAAAGATTATGGTAGTGGGATTGATGAGGATAAAATCAATAAAATATTTAATCGTTTTTATAAAGATGAAAATAGTGATAGTAGTAATATAGGTATTGGTCTTAATTTAGCTAAAACTATTATAAATAGAGATAATGGTACTATTGAAGTGGAATCGGGCGTTGGTAAAGGAACCAAATTTACTATTAAATATTTTAAGTAATAATAATTGCATATGTTGTTTATTTGACTGGGAATAAGGGTAAATATGAGGAAGCAAAGTACTTATTTAATGAAAAATATGGATTTGATATAGAAATTATAAATCCTGAGTTTGAGGTTTTAGAGATACAGGCTAAGAGTTGTAGTGAAGTAGTAGCTTTTAGTGTTAAGTATGCTGCTGATAAATTAAATAGACCTTGTATAAAATCTGATTCAGGACTTTATATTGACTGTTTAGGGGGATTACCTGGACCATATAATGCTTATTTTGATAAGATGATTGGTGTAGAGAAGTTTTTAGAACTTATGAAAAGTCAAACTAATAGAAAGGCAAGACTTGAAGATTGTTTTGCTTATTGTGAACCAGGATGTGAGCCAATAGTTTTTAGCGGTGGTAGTGAAGGTGTTATTTCTTTTGAACCTAAAGGTAATTTAGGTAGATGGCATGATAAGTTTTATATTCCAAATGGTGAATCTAAAACTCTTAGTGAACTTAGAGAGATGGATCGTGATTATGAAGCTAAGTTTTGGGGAAATGCTAAGTTTGATTTTGCAGAGTGGTATAAGAAAAATAAAGTGTAAAGTTGTAGTAAACTTTGCTTTTTTCTTGTCTTTTTTTTAGTGTTGTTTTTTGTCTTTTTATGTTATAATTGTATAGAGTAGGAGGATTGTAGATGATTGCTAAAGTTAAAAAAATTCCTAAATTGTATATTGTTTCTGCACTAATATTGTTAGTTATAGTGTTTTCCTTTGTAGCAACACCTACTTTTTCTCGTTTAATAAATGGTATTTTTACTGATACTACATTAGAATGGAAAGGCGATATTGCTAGTACTTATGCTGGTGGTGTTGGGACTGTTGAAGATCCTTATCAAATAAATACACCTAGTGAATTTGCATATTTTTCTAAAATGCTTGAAACTACTGATTATGAGAATACTTACTTTGAACTTACTAATGACTTAATTATGAATAAGGGTGTATTCTCTTATGTTAATAATCTAGTGATTTATAATTATAAAGATAAACAATATTATTTACAACCTTATACTAATGATTTGTATTTGGAAGATACTTTTACTACACTTAGTGATATTCCTTTATATGATTTTAATTCTATTTCTAACTTTAAGGGACATTTAGATGGTGGTTTTTATTCTATATATGGGTTATATATTACTGATAAAGAATCTGAATACTTAGCGCTTTTTGATACTTTAGAAGGTTCTATTAGTGATGTGTTTATAGAGCATAGTTTAGTATATGGATCTAATAACGTTTCTGGATTAGCAACTAATATTTTAAATACAACTCTTGAAAATGTATATGTTTCTGGATTAACTATTAGTGATAATGCAAAAGTTAAGAGTGAAGAGATTGCAATACAGGATATTAGTTATGAGATACTAGAAGATACATATAAAATTGATTTTAATAGTGAATCTTTTAAAGGTAAAAATATTACTTCTATTAGATTTGAAGGTAATTATGATTTACTTGTTGAAGATGATAAATTTTCACTGTTGATAGAGGAGGAGGAAATTCTTCCTGGTGAATTTAAAATTGATATTGATAGTGATTTGTCTGATGGTATTATTATCTATAATAACAAAGAGGTTGAAGTGACACCTGAAGTGGAAGAAGAGTTACCTGCTGGTGAACCGGCAGTTGGTGCTCCTTTGGAAAATGGTGAAGAACCTATAGAAGATTCTAATAATGTAGTTAGTTTGTCTGGACTGAAAGTTACTATTGAATATACTGATACTTTTGTTAGTGGTATTAGTGATAGTAGTAGTAATGCTACTTATACTAATGTTGTTTCTAAAGTTGATTTATATGGACCTAATGGAGTAGGTTTTACTAATAAATTAATTGGCAACAATGTTATTAGTAACTCTTATAATCAAGGTGATATTAATACTTTAGCTAGTTCAATTGGTATGGTTAATTTTATTCAAGAGGGGTCTACTGTTGAAATAACTAATTTTTATAATAGTGGTGTGCTTGCTGGTAAAAATAAAGTCGGATTAGTTAATAACTCTGTAGGTATAGTCAATATTACTAATAGTTTTAATGCTAGTGAAGGTTCTTTTGTTGGTAATATTAGTGATGATTTAATAACAATTAATAATAGCTATAATTACTTGATTGATGATAGATATGCTACTAAAATTGTTAAAGATAGTAATGTCTTTCATTCTAGTGACTTTTTAAATTTATTAGTATTTAATAAATTTGAAGATAGTGAAGAGAACGTGTGGGTTTATAATAGTGAAGATTATCCATCTTTGTACTATTTAGATCAATTGAACTTAGTTGAAATAAGTGTAGTTAATAATTCTTGGGATAATTATAGTAATGAAGGTACTAGTACTTATTATAATAATAATGTTACTGCTATTGTTTCTAATAATGCACCTATTTATAATTTGAGTGATGTTAAGTACTATATTTCTAAAGATGGTAGTGTTCTTGATAAATATGGTCTTATGAATGTTGAATGGATTGATTATGATAAACCTTTAACTATTGAGGAAGAAGGGAAGTATATCGTTTATATTAAACTAGTTGATTATAATAATAAAGAAAGAATTATTAATACTGGTATATTAAATATAGATAAAACTAATCCAACTGCCGAAATAAAACTTTCTGATAATGTATGGAATGAATTTACTACTGATGTTAATAGATTGGCAGTTGATGAAAGTCAAATTATTACTATTGATTCATGGGATAATTCTGCTGGTATTAGTTCTGTATCTTATACAGTTACAGATGCTGCTATGAGTAAAGATGAACTTGCTAGTGCTGACTGGATACCTTATGAAGCAGGAATTAATATTGAGCCTGAGGGTGAGAAGATTGTTTATGCTAAAGTTACAGATAATAGTTTAAATACTACTTATTTGAATACTGGTTTATTATCTTTTGAAGGATATGTAATGAATGAGTTTTCAGTTGGGCGTGTTGGGTATATTCCTACTGGATCTAGTGTGATTATTACTGATACATCTTCAATTATGATGAATTTTACTTATTTATCTTCTAATATTGCTTTAACTGATTTTGAGCATAGGGTTGTATCTAGTATTAATCTACCTGCTAATACAAAAATTATATTACATGATAATATAAATAATAAACAATATGAATATGTTGTTACTGCTGCTGATTCTTTTTTGAAAACCTATTCATTTAATAATTTTAAAGAAGTAGGTAGTCTTGATAAGTATTATGTTCCTTCTAATTATGTTAATGGTGATGTTATTAGTGAAAACTTTGATTTAATTGTTGATTTTGGTACAGCGGTCATTAATTCTAGTTATTATGGAGTAAAGATTGCTTTAGAAGTTGTAGATTCTAGTAATACAGTTGTTAGAAGTACAATAGATTCTTCTATTAAATCATTTGATATGTATAATAATAGAGATGCTAGAGTATCATTGACTTCCACAAGTTCGACTGTTGATATTAAATATAATTTTGAGGCAGTTACACCATTTAATATAAATGCAAAAGTTGTATATGGTACTGTTGGTATGAATACGATTTGGGATTCAACAATAGAAGAACAAGATATAGTTTTGAAAGTTAGAATATTAGATTCTGCTTATCAAGAAGTAGATGTTGATGGTATTAAGACTTTTGCATTAGAAATAGATGGGGTTGAGTATTTTTCTGATAGATTTGGAGTATTTACTATTGAACTAAATCAAGGGTTAGCTCAACTGGATAAAATGGTTAATATTATTACTTATGAAGGTGATTCTTTCTTGGTAGAGGGAGACTACTTTATTGAAGTAGTTAGTTATGTATCTTTTAATAGTTATTTGACTAATTTAAATGCTACTATGTTTATCCCACTTAATATTAGTACTAATAATATGCTTAGTAATTATGAGTTTAATGTTGAAATGACTGGGGATATCGTTATAGATAGAGAAAATGCAATTAGTGCATTAGATTTTGTAACGTTATTACATGGACCAGATGCTCCTAACTTAAAGATTGCATTTTATGAAAAAGCATCATTAGATCCAGTAGATCAAACATATAATTTAGTAAATATTAATGATTACTTAATAACACCTATCCCTGGTGATATTGGAGTTGTTAGAGCGACAATTACGAAAAATTTTGGTGTGGTTTTTGATACTACCAAGTTAGCTCCTAATGGTTATAGAATTGTTATTGAAGCCTATGATGGTAATGAAAAAATTGATGAAGTTGTTAAGCATATTGTTGTAAAATAAGAAAGGAGTCTTTATGAAGGGGAGAATGATTTTATTAGGAATGTTAGCATGTCTTGCAGTTTTGAGTGTTGGAATCACTTATTCATTTTACTCTTCTGATGGACGAGTTAGTGGAGAAGTTAGACTTGCTAGTTTTGTTATAGGAACGGAGGAGTTAACGGAAATTAGTTTTCCATTAAGTGATTTATTGCCTGGTAAAAGTGTAGTTCATAATTTTTCTGTTACTAATGAAGTTAATGGTAAATTAAGTGAAGTATCTATTGAATACGAAATAATTTTAAAGACACAGTTATTGATACCTTTGACATATAAACTTAGTAATATAACTAGTACTGAAGAATTACTCTTTACTTGTGATAATACTGTTGTTAGAGATGCTGAAAATATTGTTGTTTGTAAGAGTGATCCTATTACAATGGCTGAAGGAGCGATTGATATTGATAATTTTAAACTTGAAATATTGTTTCCTGGTATATACAGTGACGTAATGTATGCAGGTTTAGTGGATTATGTTGATATAGAAATCAATAGTTGGCAAAAAACTAATTAAATTTATTAAGACCATTACTATGTAGTGGTCTTTTATGTTATACTTTGAATGGTGATTTATATGTCAAAACTATCTAATACAATTACGTTACTTACATTACTTAATACTGGTAGAAAGTATAGTATTAAAGAACTTGCTAATATATTGGAAGTAAGTGAGAGAATGATTAGGGTTTATAAAGAAGACTTAGAGAAAAGTGGTATAT
Source organism: uncultured Muribaculaceae bacterium (assembly GCA_964368465.1). Taxonomy (GTDB): domain Bacteria; phylum Bacillota_I; class Bacilli_A; order RF39; family UBA660; genus CARZYU01. The sequence continues at coordinate 1,288 of CAYJBD010000034.1, read as the reverse complement.
ATATAGATACGATTATGGGTCCTTATGGAGGTTATGTATTTAATCAATCTATTAGATTACCAGTAAGAAAGTTTAAGATGAGTGATGCTTTATTACTTGATAAATATATTGAGTTAGAAAATGATGAGACTTTGAAGAATAAATTAGTTGTTTTACAAGATAAAGTTAAGGGTGTTTATATAGGGAGTAAGGTTGAAGATAAGGAACTTGATTTAACTAATGAGAGTCAAAAGAAATATAATTTATTGATGAGAGCTATTAAAGAGCGAAGAAAAGTATTTATTAGATATTATTCTTTTAACAAAGGTGAGAATGATAGGGTTATTTGTCCAGCTGACATGTTTTTATTTCATGATGGCTGGTATTGTGCTGCTTTTTGTGAGGTTAAACAAGATATTAGACATTTCGAACTTAAGAGAATAATTGATTATAAATTATTGGATGATAAATATGAGTAGACGATATATTTCCTCTTTAAATGTTATATTACATTTAGGAGGATTTTTTATATGGAAAAGAATATGCAAATTAATTTTGATTTATTAGAGGAAAGAGTACTTGATACATTAGAAATTAGTGATTTAGAATATATTAGGTATGAGCTTAGTAATATTAATAAACCTACTATTGTTAGTGGTGTAGGGGGATCTAGTGTTGTTAGTGAAATGATGATGAGAATACTTGATAGAAAGAATTATATTACTACTCTTAATGTAGAACCAAGAGATTTTAATTATAGAGGTATTAGGGATTTTGATAATGTTATTGCTTGTAGTTATGGAGGTTTTAACTTTGGAGTAGATACTGTTTTTAATAATAGTTTAAAGAAATATTTATTGTCTAGTAGAGAAAATACGGAGGTTACTTCTTTACAATATAAAAGTAGTTTTGATAAAGAGAAGAGTTTTATATCTTTAGGAGCTACTTTGATGCCTATTTCAGTTATTATGAATTATTATTTAGATGGGGATGATTCTATTATTAGGGATATTATTAAACCTAAAACTGTTGTTGATACTGATTGTTTAGATTTAATTGAAATATTTAGTGGGTATGATACTGGTGTTACAGCTAAGTATTTAGAGTCAACAATAGTTGAAGCAGGTATTGGTATTCCGGTTGTGCATGATAAATATTCTTATTGTCATGGTAGATCTACTATGATGAAAAATTATGATTCGACAGTTATATATTTAGATAGTGAAAGAGAATTAGATGAGGTTTTAATTGAGAGAATAAGTGAGTATCGAGACGATAATAATATAATTGTATTAGGTAATAAATCTTA
>CAYJBD010000033.1:0-7450 GCA_964368465.1 uncultured Muribaculaceae bacterium | reverse complement strand
GAGCACACGCTTGATAAGCGTGGGGTCACAGGTTCAAGTCCTGTCAGGCCCACCATTTGTAGGTGCCTCAATAGCTCAGTTGGTTAGAGCACTTGACTGTTAATCAAGGGGTCCTAGGTTCAAGTCCTAGTTGAGGCGCCATTGTAATTGGCCTGTTGGTGAAGTGGCTTAACACACCGCCCTTTCACGGCGGCATTCATGGATTCGAATTCCATACAGGTCACCAATTAAAAATTTAGTTCCGCAAGGAACTTTTTTTTGTTTAATCATCCTAATGCTTGACAATAAGACAAATATACGATAACATTATAAATGCATAACAAATGGAGCAGTACTCAAGAGGCTGAAGAGGCGCCCCTGCTAAGGGTGTAGATCGGGTAACTGGTGCGAGAGTTCAAATCTCTCCTGCTCCGCCATTATGTAATAACTCTACAATGTAGAGTTTTTTTCTTGCTAAAAACCAATAATTATTTTATAATTAGAATACAAGAAAAGGAGTAAATATGAAAAAGAAAATACTATTCAGTTTATTAATTATTATGTTACTATTTGTAACAGGATGTGAAGAAAAAACCTACACTGATGCGGAAGCCTTCAAAGAAGAGTATGAAGCGTTAAACAGTAATGATGACTATCATGATATCGATATAAGTGACAATAATCCTATAGTATATGCTAACTACCAAGACGTAATGGATACATTAGATGACACAGGAGTTATTCTTTTTGGATTTCCTGAATGCCAATGGTGTCGCAATGCTATACCAGTATTGTTAAGTGTCGCTAGTGATTTAGAAGTAGAAGAAATAATGTATTTTAATGCACTAAATATTAGAGACACTAAAACTTTAGATGAAGAAGGTAATATCGTTGTTGAAAAAGAAGGAACAGAAGAATATTATGCACTAGTAGAAAAACTAGGAGAAGATTTATCAGTTTATGCAGGATTAAACGATGAAACAATCAAAAGAATATATTTCCCAACAGTAGTTTTTGTAAAAGATGGAGAAATAATTGATATTCATGTTTCAACTGTTGCATCACATGCAAGTAAAGATGAAAAACTAACACAAGAACAAACAGAAGAATTATATACAATTTATCTAGATTCAATGCAAGAAGTATTTGACATAGCATGTGCTACTGATGAAGAACAAGGGTGCTAATAGTGGAATTCGTTAAAGAAGTAGAACGTTCTATCTTAACGAAATATCGCAAGACAATTTATAGTCCGTTTGTCAAAGCTATAAGTGATTACCAAATGATCAAAGAAAATGATAAAATAGCAGTCTGTATCTCTGGTGGAAAAGACTCTTTTTTATTAGCAAAGACTCTACAAGAGTTGCAAAGACACGGTCATACTAAATTTGAACTTGAATATATCGTTATGAATCCAGGATATAAAGAAGAACACTTAGAAAAAATAAAAGAAAATGCAAAAAAACTAGATATTGATATTATAATATTTGATACTGATGTCTTCGCTGTTAGTGAAAAATTAGACAATGAGAAACCATGTTATATGTGTGCTAGAATGAGAAGAGGTTGCCTATATAATAAAGCTGAAGAATTAGGATGCAATAAAATTGCTCTAGGACACCATTATGATGATGTAGTAGAAACTATTTTGCTAAGTATTCTATATGGAGCTGAGTTTAAAACAATGATGCCTAAACTAAAAAGTTCTAATTTTAACAACATGGAATTAATCAGACCGCTATACTTAGTTCAAGAAAAAGATATTATTTCATGGAAGAATTATCATGGATTAGAATTCTTAAATTGTGCTTGTAAGTTTACTGAAAAAAGTGAACTAGAAGATAATAGCAAAAGAAAAGAAGTAAAAGCTCTAATTGAACAACTAAGTGAAAAAAGTGATTACATCAAAGGAAATATTTTTAGAAGTATCGAAAAAGTTAATCTAAATACAATTATCTCTTATCAAAAAGATAACAAAACACATCATTTTCTAGATGATTATGATAAATAATGTATAAAAAACTCTTTTTAAAGACAATATATCTTTGAAAGGAGTTTTATTATGTCACGTCATAAAGTAGAAATAACTGGCGTGAATACAGCGAATTTAATTACATTGACTAATGAAGAAATGAATGAATTGTTCATCGCATATCAAAGTGGAGATTTAACTGCTAAAGAAAAACTAGTTAATGGTAATTTAAAATTAGTATTAAGTATTTTAAAAAGATTTTCTTCTAGAAATACTAATATGGACGATTTGTTTCAAGTGGGTTGTATTGGTCTTATCAAAGCCATTGATAATTTTAACCTATCATATGGACTTAAACTATCAACGTATGCAGTACCTTTAATTATGGGAGAAATCAAAAGAAGTTTAAGAGATTCATCAAGTGTTAGGATAAGTCGCTCTATTAAAGATCTAGCCTATAAAGTATTGAGGTTAAAAGAAGAGTTAGATCAAAAAAGTGGAAAAGAAACGTCAATTGAAGAATTATCTAAAGTTTTAGAAGTAGGAGAATATGATATTATTGAAGCACTAGAAGCACTAAAAGATCCTATTAGTATGTTTGAACCTATTTATAATGATGGAGGTGACACAATATATCTTTATGATCAATTAGAAGATAAAAAGCAATCAATTGATTTAGATTCGAATATCGCACTAGAAGAAGCTATTAAAGATTTAAATGAAAGAGAAAAATTTGTCTTAAATGAAAGATTCATCATTGGTAAAACTCAAATGGAAATAGCTGAAGAACTAACTATAAGTCAAGCACAAGTATCAAGAATTGAAAAAGGAGCAATTAGTGTGTTAAAAAAAGTCTTAAAATAATATATTTAAATAGGTGATAAAAATGCGCTTATCTGATTTGCAAAACAAAGATATAGTTAACTTAGTTGATGGAAAAAATATTGGTAATATTATTGATGTAAACATAGATGAAGTAACGGGAACCATCAAGTCATTAATAATTGAAGCTAATCATAATATATTTGCTAAGTTTAATAAAGGTCTTGATACTGAAATTAATTGGCAAAGTATCAGTAAAATAGGTGAAGATGTCATCTTAGTAAAGGTGACTTTTTAATATGTCTAAACGATTTAAATTAAAAAAGATAAGGACTGTTCAAAAGAAAAATATATTATTGATAAGTTTTCTTTTGATTCTTTTTTTGTTATATATAACATTGAAAATATTAGGAAATGTAATCAATCCAATTATATTGAAGTATTCAGAAGCAGAAGTAAAAAGATTTGCTACTCATGTTGTTACAAATGCTATTAATGACGAAATAATAAATGTGTTGGATGTTGATAATTTATTCACTGTTATAAAAAATAATGATAATGATATACAAACTATTGATTTTGATCCAGTAGTAGTAAATAAAGTTTTAAAACAATCGATAAATGCAGTTCAAACAAAGATTAACAGTATAGATGACGGTAATATAGAAGAATTAAGTTTACCATCTACTTTTGATAATATATATTTAAATAAAATGAAAGGTTCTATTATTTTGGAAATACCACTAGGAGTAGTAACAAACAATGCTATACTGACTAACCTAGGACCTAAAATACCAATCAAATTAGGCTTCATCGGAAATGTGGTTGGTAATATCAATACTAAGATAACAGAGTATGGAATTAATAATGCTTTATTAGAAATAATTGTTCAAATCGAAGTGACAGAACAAATAATAATGCCCCTCATAACAGAAGAAATTCCAGTGATAATTGATGTTGTTTTAGCAACTAAAATAATTCAAGGAAATATACCTCTATATTATCAAAATGGACTACAAGAAAACTCTAGTTTATACTCAGTTCCACTGATGTAATTTATTGCATAAAACTATATAACTGTGTTATACTATCCCTAGAGTGGTGGTAGTATGAAAAAAACAAAAAAAAGCAAGCAAAGTTCTAAAAAAACAATAATTATTACTTGTGCAGTAATAGTTTTGTTGCTGACACTAAGCGGTGGTTTTTACTACTTTAACGAAAATCCTATTAAGTTTACTAAAGATAAGATGTACTTAGCAAGTACTACAAATATTGTAGAGTTATATAATGCTAAAGGAGACGTAGTAGAAGAAGTAATAAGGGGTAGCGAAGTAAGTTATATAAAAGACTATAATTTAGAAGATTTATACTATATAGAATATCAAGGGAAAGACTACTTTATAAAAGATGAAACTATTTTAAAAGAAGATGTAAAAGATGTTGTCTTAGAGAAAAACACTTATGTGAGAACACCACAAAACTTATATGAAACTGAAACAACTGGTGATTTATCTAGTTTAGTAAATAAAGGAGAACAACTAACGATAACAGGATACGATTATTTATTAGAAGATGGCTCTGTTAATATGTATAAAGTGAAATATAATGAAATAGAAGGGTATATATATGAAAAATATACTGAACTTACACTAGAAGCAGCAAATGATGTTTATCAAAGAGACGCTTACTATACAGTTCATGAAGCAAGAGGAAATATGTTCGGTGGTGGACATGCTGGTAATCTTGATTATTTCCCTGTTGAAAAAGAAGTGTTTGAAAATAACGTAATGCCAGAAGAAGTAAGAGCATTATATCTAAATGCTAGTGCCAGTGTTTTAGGGAATGTAGACGAGTATATAGCGCTTGCTAATGAAAGCAATATTAATGCTTTTGTTGTCGATATCAAAGATAATACAGTTCCGGGATATCAGTCAGAAGTAATGAAAACATTCTCACCGACAAACTATAACAATGCATATAATACAGTTGAAAATTATAAATCAGCAATTACTAAATTAAAAGAAGCAGGATTTTATATAATTGGAAGAATAACTGTTTTTAAAGATGAGTATTATGCAATTGATCATCCAGAATATGCTATTACTGATACAAGAACTAATCAACAGTTTATGCATAACGGTACTTATTGGCCATCCCCTTATCAAAGAGATGTTTGGGAATTTAATGTGAAATTAGGTTTAGAAGCAGTAGAGTTATTTGGTTTTAATGAAATTCAATTTGATTATGTTAGATTTCCAGATCGTACAGGTAGTGCAGAAAGCTACGGTATAGTTGATTTTAAAAATATATATCAAGAAGAAAAAGCCCAAGCTATCCAAAGATTTTTACAATATGCAACTGATGAATTACATAAAAAAGATACTTATGTTTCAGTGGATGTCTTTGGAGAAAGTGCCTACACATATGTAACTGCTTATGGACAATACTTACCAGCTATAAGTAACGTAGTAGATGTAGTAAGCCCAATGCCTTATCCAGATCATTTCAATAAATATGATTTTGGCTTTAGTGTACCAGTATGGACAGTACCGTATGATTTAATGTATCACTGGGGAACTAATTACGTGGCCCAAAGACAAACGGAAATACCTACGCCTGCTGTTATGAGAAGTTGGATTCAAACCTACGACGCGATTAAAGATCCATACATAACTTATGGAACTAAACAAGTATCAGATCAAATACAAGGGTTATATGATGCTGGTTTATCAGGAGGGTATTTAACTTGGAATTCTGGTTCTAATATACATAAATATAGATCACAACTAGAAGCTTATAAAAAGGAGTATTAAAATGAAAAAAACAATATTGAACGAACAAGAATATGAAATAATTAAAAATGATAAAGATTGTTTCGATAAAGAAAAGACGGAGAGCTTATTAACTGAATACTTTGAAGAATATGATTATATTCTAGGCGACTACGCTTATGATAAATTAAGGCTAAAAGGTTTTCAAGAAAAACACAACCCTAAAGTAAATAAAATAAACAATATTGAAACATTAGAAAAGTATTTAAAAGAACAATGTGCCTACGGTGCTAGACATTTTTTATTAAAAAAAGTAAAAGGATAAAAATTATGAGAGATGAAATTGTTGAAGAAAGAGTAAAATATATTACAACAAGAGTAAACGAATTTTTTACGGATGATATCAATGAATATTATCCGTTTTTTAGAACCTTAGCTAGAATAACTAGTAACTATTATTTTCCCATAACAATAATAAAGAAGTATAAAGACATTTACCAAGAAAAACAAGATGACAAAGACCTAGTAATCACATTGAGTAACATACTATATCACTGCAAGTACAACAATCTTTATAAAAACGAATTTATGAAAATTCAAAGTAATATAATAACAGTTGAAAAAAGGTTAAAAGAAGAAAAAAACGCCGTATTAATAATTGGTATAAGAGATTCGCTGAAAAGAGAAGAATATAAATTATTAAATATACCACTTAATATAAAAGAAATAGATACTGAAAAAGGTGTAAACTATAATAACAACCAAGGATTTTGTTATATAAAACACTAAAAACATATTGTCTTAAATAAAAAAACATGATAATATATCAATATATGGAATAAAAGGAGAATTTATGGAAGAACACAAAATAATGTCAATTACATCACCAGATGGATCAATAGAAGAAGTAGAAATCGTAGTATCATTTGAATTTACTGATACAAAAAAAGAATATGTAGTATATACAAAGAATGAAAAAGATGAAAATGGGAATATCACTTTATATGTTTCTTATGTTAATAGAACAGAAAATGCTGAAGAACCAGTGTTAGAGACGGTTGAAACAGAAGAAGAGTGGTCAAGAATTAAAGACTTACTTCGTGAACTAGCAAAAGACGAAGAACAATAGAAGGGTGGTTTCTTAAATGCAAGAAGAATTATTAGAACAACTAAAAGCAAAATACAATAAAGTTTACAAAGAAGAAAAAGTTGCGGAAATAGTTAACAGATATCAAGGCTTAGTTAATGCATATGTTAGAACAATGGAAAGAGTGGACGAAGAAAACTTAGGCTCAAGAGAGAATTCTAAAATAGTAAAAACAAAGTTAAACTCATTGAACAGAATTAAAAATTCGATAGACGATATCTCAAAAGTTATATATTCAGCAATAGAAAAAAATACAGATAAAGAAATCGACTTAGCTTCTTCTAAAAGAAAACAAAAAAAGTCAACTTCATTAAATAAAGATTTAACAGAACTAGCGAGTTTAGAGAAAGAGTTAAACCGTGCGGAACTAAAAAAAGAAAATGAAGATTTAACTGTTAGAGAAGAAAAGAAAGTTGATAAACTGATTGAAAAAAAAGAAAAGAAAATAGATAAATTAATGGCCAAAATGGTTAAAAATACTATTAAATCAAAATCAAAAAGGATTGCGGCAAAAGATGTATGGCAATATAATGTACAAAGAGGTATATTAAAAATACCTGGTATAGGACTTAATAAAGTGAAGAACATCGTTTTAAATATTGTTGAAAATCGTAAGTCTACAGAAAACGACATAAGTGATATACTTAATCAACCAATTAATATGAACTTTGGAACTCCGATTTTGGCAAGAGGCGCATTTAGTGGATCATATAATCCGCAGCCAATGGAAAGAACACCAGATCCGGTAACACCAGATCC
>CAYJBD010000032.1:2275-7458 GCA_964368465.1 uncultured Muribaculaceae bacterium | reverse complement strand
ATATTCTTCACCTGTTACATATTATACCACAAAAAAAGAAAAGTATCTAAACTTTTCACTTATTGTAACGCTTCATTAGGAAGTGCTAAATTAAATTCTTCATTAAACCTACTATACTCAAAAGACATATCAATTACATTCCCAGCTTCTTCTAAATAAAGAGAAATATTTTTGATATAATTATCTTCAATTTCAATAATCATTGGCATAAATACACCTTCTAATTCACTAACATCAGCACCAGTATCAAGGTCTGCCGCATCTATCATAACTGTAATAGTATAATTATCGCCTGTCTTTTCAACAGTAAACTCTTGATCATCAATAACTGATAATAATTCAGACGCATCTACTGTCATACTATCACCTTCACCTTCAGATTTTGACCAACCAGTGTCAGCAGTATAAGTATAGGTATAAATAATATCATTTTCCATAACCGTATAAGATTCCATTGGAATTATCATACCCAACATATCAATAGTAATATTTGAATATATTATTTCATTTATATTATCAGATTGGATGATACCATTAATTCCCATAGTTGTTGAAGTTCCATCATACTCAGCAGTAACTAAAAATTTCATATCAACTTGAACAGAATCTAAACTGTTAGTAGTATTATAAGCTTCATCAATCATTTCACTAACTTCTTCAATAGACATCGCTACTTCTTCAGTATTATCATTACTCTTACCACCATCAGTACTATTATTACTTCCATTAAGTAATAAGTAAACACCAGCTCCTAACACTAAAATAGAAATAACTAGTAAAACTAATCCAATTATCTTTCCATTATTTTTTTCTTTTACAACATTTTCTTCCATATATACTCCTTATTAAAATTATAATAAAAAAATAGATTTTATTCAATTAAAATCTATCTTTAAAACTACAGTGTTTACACAATTCTTCAGTTACTACTCTTTTATTAAACCCAGATACTATAGATTTAAACTTATCACTACAAACAATTTTATCAAAAGAATCTCTATAAATATTACCAAGTTCAATAATACCATCACTATCTAAACAACAGGGAACAACAGTACCATCACTAAGTATCGCAATATGACTTTTAAGTCCGTGACAAAACCCTATTTCATTATAATAAGTATTGTCTAATGACGGCCAAACAAACTCATCATCTTTATCCACAAAAGTATAAGGAGCAATTCTAATATTCTTGTCATTATTGACTTTATCAACAAGTAACGTGGATAAACAATACTCTTCCTTAAGTTTATCTACAAATTTCTGTGGAAACTTAGTCCAAAATCTATATACAATAATAGGTTTATTCTTTAAAGCTCTAACAAACCTAAAAATATCTTCTAAATAAGTAGAACTATTATTCTCACTATGTAACGAAAAGTTAATCTTCTTAATATTAGGAAACTTATTAAATAACTTACTCTTATCTTTGACCGATGTTCCATTAGTTGTAATATTAACACATAAATTATAACGAAAACAAATATCTAATATTTCTTCTAAATGTGGATGAATTAAAGGTTCACCCTTAACATGCAAATAAACATTATCGGTATAATCTTTTATTTTAAAAATAACTTCTTCGAATTCTGAAACACTCATAACTCTATTAACCTTCTTACCTTTAGAACAAAAAGAGCAACGCAAATTGCATACATTAGTAATTTCAATGTATATCCTATCAAATTTCTTTTTCATCATTCACTCTTCATTTCTAAAAGAATATCTCTAAGCTCCATTGCTCGTTCAAAGTCTAAGTTTTTAGCTGCTTCTCTCATTTCTAATTCAATAGTATCAATAATAGCTGCTTTCTCATGTTTACTAATTTTCTTAGCAGTAACTTTTTCATCAACAGTGTTACTAATAACATCACGAATTTCCTTTTTAACAGTTGTTGGAGTAATACCATGAACTCTATTATATTCTTCTTGAATTTCTCTTCTACGACTAGTTTCCTTAATCGCAAAATTCATACTATCAGTCATCTTATCAGCATACATAATTACATGACCATTACTATTACGAGCACATCTACCAATTGTTTGGATTAAACTACGAGAACTTCTAAGGAAACCTTCCTTATCAGCATCCATAATTGCAATCAAAGTAACTTCAGGTATATCTATACCTTCACGAAGTAAGTTAATACCAACTACCACATCGTATTTACCTGCACGCAAATCATGAATAATACGAAGTCTTTCTAATGTTTTAACCTCAGTATGTAAATAAGCTACTTTAATTTCTAAGTCTTTTAAATAATTAGTTAACTCCTCTGCCATACGAATAGTTAAAGTAGTAATCAAAGTACGTTCATTCTTAGTAATTCTATCTCTAATTTCACTAATTAAATCATCTATTTGGCCTTCACTAGGACGAACTTCAATTGTCGGATCAAGTAACCCTGTTGGTCGTATAATTTGTTCTGCTACTTTATTAGAAACAAGATCTAATTCATAATCTCCTGGCGTTGCCGATACATAAACAGCTTGCTTTATTTTTTCATTAAACTCATCAAACTTTAAAGGTCTATTATCAAGAGCACTTGGCAAACGAAAACCATAATCAACAAGATTCATTTTACGAGCCCTATCTCCATTATACATACCACGAACTTGTGGCAACGTAACATGTGACTCATCTACAATAAGTAAATAATCATCACCAAAGAAATCCATCAAAGTATTAGGAGTCTCACCTTCTCCACGAAGAGCCATATGACGAGAATAATTCTCAACCCCACGGCAAAAACCAGTTTCCGATAACATTTCTAAGTCATAGTTAGTACGTTGTTCAATCCTCTCTCTTGCAAGCAATTTATTTTCTTTTGTAAGAACATCTATTCTTTCACTAAGTTCTAATCTAATACGTTTAATAGCTTCTAACATCTTCTCATCACTAGTAACGAAGTGACTAGCAGGAAATATACTAATAGACTTTTTACCATTTAGAACATTACCTGATAATACATCAATCTCATTAATACGTTCAATCTCATCACCAAAAAACTCAACACGATACCCTTTACTACGTTGATAAGTAGGAATAATTTCCAATATATCTCCGCGTACTCTAAAAGTACCACGTTTAAAATCGTAATCATTTCTATCATATTGCATTTCTACTAATTTTGCTAAAATACTATTTCTATCAACACTATCACCTACATTAAGAGTAAGCATCTTACGAAGATATTCTTCTACTTCACCAATACCATATATACAAGAAACACTAGCTACCACAATAACATCTTTACGAGATAATAAATTACTAGTAGCCGCATGACGAAGTTCATCGATTTCATCATTAATAGAAGAATCTTTTTCAATATATGTATCAGTAGAAGGAACATATGCTTCAGGTTGATAATAATCATAGTATGAAACAAAATATTCTACTGCATTATCAGGAAACAACTCTTTAAACTCTGAATATAACTGACCTGCCAGAGTTTTATTATGAGCAAGTATCAAAGTTGGTTTATTAATCTTCTCAATAACATTAGCCATCGTAAAAGTCTTACCTGTTCCAGTCGCTCCTAAAAGAACCTGGTGCTTCTCACCAGATTTAATACCATTAACTAATTCTTCTATTGCCTGAGGCTGATCACCACTAGGACTAAACTTTGATACTAACTTGAACATAAGACCTCCCATAAACTGCCTAAATTATATCATTTTAACTGTAAAAAAACAAGATTACATAAATGAATCCTGTTTTAGTATATACAATTATTAAATTATTATTTAGCTTTTCTAAAAGTTATTACAAAGCCACCTTTTATTAAAATACAATTAATTCAAAAAAATAAAATGAATTAATTATTGTTTACCAGTTCCAGATAACATCGAAGATTTAATTTCATCAAAATTAAGTGAGTTACCACTCCCGTTACAAGCAAAATTATCCACATCTATGTCATATTCACTAACAACAAAACATTCCTGCAACTTAGGTTTAAAAGCCGGCATATCAAACATATTATTAGCAATACTTTCAATCGTCATGTCTTTATATCTGTCATTATTTCTTCCAAATGCTGCAGTAAATAGTGTGTGATTAATAGCTCCAGTAAATGCCTCAAATATCAAATCAGTTCTTATACCGGTATATGACTGAGTACTATCAACTGGCTCTTGCCCGTATCCAATACCATCAACTAATTCCATTGTTAACAGTGGAGGATCATTAAATTCAATATTAGGATTACTAACTTTAAATTCATTTATTATTTTTAAATAAGTAATTATATCTTCTTGATCTCTAGCATAAATAACTACTATATCATCTCTTTTTGTTTTAGCTAGTTTAAAATTATAAGTGATTCCCATTTCACTACATCCCTCAATAAAATGTTTTGCTAAAATTCTAGAATCATCTGCATCTAAATTAACGTATAAACGATGAGCAGTATCCTTTTGTTTAGACCCTTTAGTTATTTTCTCACTATTATAATAAATCCAATCTTTATCTTCGCTTTTCATACAATTTTTCATATATTCAATGTAATTTTCAGCATCATTAGGCGATGCATTTTGACTAATATATTCCACTACTCTATCAAATAAAAGAGGTGCCATATTAACATCAAAATCACCAAATTTATCAATGTATTTTACAACTACTTCATTGTCACAACAAAACCTTGGGAACCCAAACCATTGCAAAAAGAATTTCGTTACTGATGCATCAAGTTGACTTTGCACATCATCTGATACCACCAAATCGTTATTATTAAACATATAATTTTCTACATCCACGCCATTTACTAAACCATAAAAAGTATTTTTATGACTAAGGTTTGTTCTAGCAATACGAGTTTTAATATAATGATCAAACAATCTTCTCAAAACATCTTCATTTTCTAGTATATTCATAACTACTTCTCCTATCATAAAAATATTATAACATGAAAAAAAAATAAGTTAAACTTACTTTTTATTAATATACATACTTAGCATCTCCAAATCCTAAAATAGGAATGAAAACATATGGGAAGAATATTAATCCTACAGCAAATCCACCAGATTTACCATAAGCTTTTGCTAATTCTACTGTCATTAAAATTGCAAACAACAATATTAGCAAAAGGAACAAATAATAATGCAATCCACCAAAGCGGTTTCTTAACAATTTCCAACATAACAATAATGTTATAAATAGGAACTATCGCGGCCCACCCG
>CAYJBD010000032.1:0-2264 GCA_964368465.1 uncultured Muribaculaceae bacterium | reverse complement strand
ACACAAAAAACAAAATCAAACAAAAACTATATCTCTATAACTTTTTTTTCCATATCACATTATTATAGTAAACATTAGCTTTTAATCCAAGTCTACTAGAAAGAGCTTCTACTGCTTTAAACATTTTAGGTATAAAATAATAATTATTAAGCTTACTAAAATCACACTCTTCATTAACGACAAAAGTAACATTAAAATTACTGTTTTCTATTTCTATTTTAACTTCATCAACAAATAAAAACTGACTCATACCATCATCAAGTCTACCAGCAGGTGCTACTCTATCTTTAGTCATATCCATCTTATCACAAAAGATTAAAGCTACTATCCCTAAATCATCATTATCAAAACTATCACTATGATTTAAAATTGCTTTTAATACATAATCAACATCATTAACAGGAATAATATTACCTACTATGTCTTTTGACATTTCATAACTACGAATATGATGATCTTTTTTACCACAGTAAGCACCAATATCATGTAACATAGATGCCACTTGTAAATCTGAAATTTTATCTTCGTCAAACTTCAATTGTTTTAAAATAGTAGTTAATAACTTTGTAACATTAACAGCATGTGAAAAGTTATGATATCCCATAGCATTTTCATCATTATTCTCAAACTTTTCAACTATATCATACAAATCTTTTATATATTGATTATTAAATAATTCATTCATAAAAATCTCCTATTGGATACTATTATACCATAGTTAAATATTGAATTATTAAAATTAATATGCTAGTATAGAAAAAAGGAGAAATTATGAACAGCACAAAAAAAAGTACACGTATAAAACATGAAATAACTGTTTTACAAGAATTAAAGACAGAAGTACACACAACTTTAATCCCTAAAAACATGGAAATGAAATTATTAGATGATATTGATAAAACAATCGAAAAGAATAATACTAAAAGACATTTTAAACAAAAAAGAACTAGACATTCTAAAAGAAGATAAAAAGACAATTCACATTGTCTTTTTTAATACTTATAAACCTTATTCTTCTTTTTCTCTTTACTTTTATTCGATATTACTATAGCTATATAACAAAGAAACAAACCAGAAGCTATCAATATCGGGACAAAGAAATCATTAATACTAATAACACTCTCATTATCTAGAGATTTATTATCCAAATACAAGTCAATTTCTTCATACAAAGCACCATAAAATGCCATAATTGCTTCATCATATATATTATTAGATAAATATAAATCTTGATATTCAAGTATTTTATTACTAGAAATAATATCTTCTACACCTACTCCGTACAAAACAACACTTTGTCTATCATTTTCAGAAATCAATATCAACATTCCGTTATTCTTTCTAATACTACCAACATCATACTCAGTAAATATTTCTTCTGCATAATCTTCAATAGTATTATTATCAAGTGATTCAATTGTCATTAGCATAATTTCTATATCAACTAAGTCTTTGATTTCTATATTTTTATTAGTTAAAGAAGTAGTAATATCATCACTAAATAAACCAGCATTATCATAAATACTAAATTCACTTGCATTAACATTACTAGGAAGAAAAGAAAGAACTAATAACAAACAAAGTATCTTAATCATTCAAATTATATTTCTTTCTTTTTTTATTATGAGTATGTAAATATTTATGAGCTTTTTCTTCACCCGGTTTACCTATATATTCACGATATATTTTACGAAGTATAGGATTTTCATGTGATTTACGAACTGCACTCTTCTCATCAATTGTATATAAACTATCAGCTCTTAACTTACGAACATCATATTTCATTAATTTTTTGGATGAAACAATTGGTTGACCACCACCCATAATACAACCACCAGGACAAGCCATAATTTCCACAAAATGATAGTTATTTGAATTTCCATTTTTAACTTCTTCCATTAATTCCTGTGCATTCTTAAGACCACTAGCTACTACTACATTAATATCTTTTTTCTTAACAGTAACAGTAGCGTTTTTAATACCTTTGCCACCTCTTACCTCTTTAAAGATAATATCATTGCTAGTATCACCTAATAAATCTTGAGCCGTTCTCAAAGCAGCTTCCATAACACCACCAGTAGTACCAAATATTGCAGCAGCGCCAGTAGCTTCTTCTAACGGATTATCAAACTCAGTATCTTCAAGTTCAACAAAATCAATATTACAACGCTTAATCATACGAGCAAGTTCACGAGTAGTTAAAACATTATCAACATCTTTTAATCCATCTACTTTCATCTCACTACGAGAACTTTCAAACTTCT
>CAYJBD010000031.1:0-7471 GCA_964368465.1 uncultured Muribaculaceae bacterium | reverse complement strand
GAAAAAATAATTTGCATTAAATGGGAATTTGTATTATAATCATAACTCTATGAAAGGAAGGTAAATATGTTAATTAATAAAATTTATGGTGTTAAAAGAAATGATCTAGGTAGCTTAGCTCTTACTTATAGAAATTTTTCTAATGGAGAAATAAAAGAATTAGTAATAAGTGAAGATAATTGTTTTTCTGTAGTTAACAATATTAGGGATGCGAGAGTTAGATTAGCTAAGGATGGTTCTACTTTGTTAGTAGAAGGTATTATTAAATTGTATCGTCTTAATAAAATGAATAAGTGTATGTCTATAATTGAGAGTGAGATTAATGATAGAGGATGGACTGTACCTGTAGTTAAAAATAGTAAAAGATTAGTTAAATAGAGTTACTATATTTATAGTTCTCTTTTTTTGTTGAAGTAGTAAATATTGACAAATTGTTTATATTATGGTATAATGTAGAACATATTTAAGGGGGATTATATGTTTAAATTAAATAGAAAAAATAAGGTAGTAGAAAAGAGTAGAGATATTAATGTAACAAGACATATTTTAGAAAATGCTTGTGAAAAGACATCGATGAGATGGATGGGACAATTTTCTGAAAACGAGAATGCATATGTTATTATGGCGGCAGTTAATGGATATCTTAATGGATATGATCATGGTTTTACTAGAAATGGAAATGCAAGAGAGATGGTTAATGGATTAACAAGAAATGAAGTTAAACAAGCAATTTTAAAATCATGTTGTGTTTATGTTAATACTTTTAGTAATCCATCAATGAGTGAGATGTTTACTGGTACGGTAGGAGAAGAAATTTCTCATAAAGAAGAAGTTACTGAGTCACTTGTAGCTTTTGCTGATGCTAAGACATATGATGAAGTTAATGGTGCTTTTGCTAATGTAGTTCTTTCATATAGTAAAATTATTGCAGAAAGAACTTATCATAAATTAAGTAATCATACTAATATTTCAAGTAAAGAATCTTATGCAAAAGTTGAATCTAATATAAGTAGATTAAGATAGTATATAGAAATATATACTTTTTTTGTGTAAATATAATTGACATAAGATATTTTGTATGCTTTAATAATTGAAATAAAAGGAGAAAGATGTGAAAAATTTAAAACTTTATAAAAATATTAATGATGCAAACGTAGAGACATTAGTGTTAAAGTATAAAAATGATAACAATGAAAGAATAATGGAGCCAATAACAGAAGAAAACTATCTTAGTAACTTAGAATTGTTAAAGCAACATTATTTAAAATTATCTAAGAAAGAAAGTGTTTTAAATTCATGTTATTTAGCATCGGGATTAATGGCAACACAAATTATTGCTGTTAAATTACTTAATTATAATAATGTTGAGCCATCTGTTTTAGAGGGGATTATCTCAGCAGGAGTGTTAACTAATTGGGTTGTAAGTTTTGGTAGATTGCTTTTGCAAGATAACGGTTTGGAAAAAACTGCTTCATATAATGAGGAGATAATTAATTATGCTAAAGCAATGAATTGGGAAGATCCTAGTGATGATAAATTTGATGAAGATGCAAAAATCTTTGTAAAATAATTTTTAGTACATATTTAGTGTGTACTTTTTCTTTGTAAAAAAACTAGTATTTTTATTTATTATGTGATATAATGAACGAGCGATTTAAGGAAGTGAAATTATGAAAAAAAGAAATATTGCGATTATAGCACACGTTGACCACGGTAAGACTACTTTGGTTGATGAGATTTTAAAAAGTTCAGGGATGTTTAGAGAAAATGAAGATATGTCTAATGCTTCGATGGATTCTAATGCTTTAGAAAAAGAAAGAGGTATTACGATATTAGCTAAGACTACTGCCTTAGATTATAATGGATACCGTATTAATGTTATGGATACACCAGGGCATGCTGATTTTGGTGGAGAAGTAGAGAGAATCATGAATATGGTTGATGGGGTTTTATTAGTAGTTGATGCTTATGAAGGGCCAATGCCACAAACTAGATTCGTTTTAAAGAAAGCACTAAATAATGGTCTTAAGCCGATTGTTGTTATTAATAAAGTTGATAAGCCTAGTGCAAGATGTCAAAAAGTTGTTGATGAAGTACTTGATTTATTAATTGAACTAGGTGCTGATGAGGAACAATTAGAGTTTGATGTTGTTTATGCATCTGCATTAAATGGTACATCTAGTTTAGATAGTGATGTTAGTACACAAACTCCAGGGTTTACAGAACTATTAGATTTAATAATAGCAGAGATGCCATCACCTAAGGGAGATGTTGAAGCACCTCTACAATTTCAACCAGCTTTACTAGATTATAATGATTTCGTTGGTAGAATTGGTATTGGTAGAATTCATAACGGGAAGATTAAAGTTAATCAAACTGTTAATTGTGTTAGATTAGATGGATCTGTTAAACAATTTAGAGTTCAAAAACTATTTGGTTTTTATGGACTTAAGCGTATTGAAATAGAAGAAGCAGAAGCGGGAGATATAATTGCAATTGCGGGTCTTGCTGATATTTCAGTAGGTGAAACAGTTTGTAATGCTAATGATAATTTACCACTTCCTAAACTTTATGTTGATGAGCCAACATTACAAATGACTTTTGGTATTAATACTTCTCCATTTGTAGGTAGAGAAGGTAAAATACTTACTCCTAGTAAAGTAGAAGAACGTCTTTATAAAGAAATGCAAAAAGATGTTAGTTTGAAAGTTGAAAATAATGATAGTGAGTCTTGGTTAGTTGCTGGTAGAGGAGAACTTCACTTAGGAATATTAATTGAAAATATGAGAAGAGAAGGTTTTGAATTACAAGTTTCTAAACCTAAAGTTATTATTAAAGAAGAAAATGGGGTTAAAGTAGAACCTTATGAAGAAGTACAAGTTGAAGTACCTGAAGATTGTGTTGGTAGTGTTATTGAACAATTAGGTACTCGTGGTGGGATTATGGAAAGTATGAATAACTTTGAAAATCAAGTTAGATTACTTTATACTATTCCTTCTCGTGGACTTATTGGATTTATGACTGAGTTTATGACTATTACTAAGGGTTATGGTATTATCAATCATACTTTTAAAGAGTTTAGACCTTTTGAAAATATTGTTATTGGAGAAAGAAAACTTGGGGCTTTAGTTTCAATGGAAAATGGACAAGCTACTGCTTATAGTATTGGTAATTTAGAAGATCGTGGTTCAATGTTTATTGAACCAGGGACAGAAGTATATGAAGGTATGATTATTGGTGAGTGTAACCGTGATAATGAACTTGCAGTTAATGTTGTTAAAGGTAAGCAATTAACTAATATGCGTGCTGCTGGTAGTGATAATACAGTAGTCTTAAAAAGACCTCGTCCAATTACTTTGGAATACGCAATTGAGTGGATAAATTCTGATGAGTTAGTTGAAGTAACACCATTATCAATTAGACTTAGAAAGAAAATATTGAATGAAAATGAAAGAAAAAGATCTAGAAAGTTTGACTAGTTCTTTTTTTTGTTTTATTATTTATTTAGGAGGTTTTATGTTAAATATATTACAAGTAAATGAAGTAAATAAAGTGTTTGGGTTTGATACATTGTTTTTTAAACCTAATGGTCTTGGTAGTAGGAAAGATTATAAAGATTTATTTAGATATAGTTATTCTTCTGATGATTGTTATCTTAAGATAAATGCTATTAATGGATTTGATAAGTCAATTATTGATAGTTATAATAGACAGTTTCCAAAGTTAAGTAAAGATGTGGTAATTTTAGATGATTATAATGTAAAAGTTAATAGTGCACTTGGATTGATTGGTCTTTACAGTGTTATGAGTGATTATTTTGTTAGTAAGGGTAATTATTTTAAAGAAAGAGATTATGCTCATTTATATCCCCCTTATGATAGAGAAATAGCATGTTTTTCTTTTCCTAGTATTGATGAGGTGATAAAAAAATTATATGAAGATAATTTGTCTGTTTTTGATGATAGTTTACATATAATAATTAGTAAATTAAAACAGGAAGCAGATGAGGCTTTGTTTAATAGACCAGTAGAGAAACTTCGTTTATTAGTGGGTGATGATTTTTATGAAGAAATGATGAATTTTGATGAAATGTGTAATCCATTAAGATATCAAAGTGATGATGTTGATACTTTAGTTAATAAATATGCAAAGTTAAAATATAGTGATAGTGATATAAATGTTTTTGTTTATGATAGTGATAGATTTGGTAAAGTATTAGGAATTGAAACTAGTATTAATAATGGTGAAGTTGTTAAGAAGAGTGAAGTTAAAAGAGTTGGAATATGTAATTCATGTATAGAAAATTCGTTTAGTAGTGATGGTATTAAAATAAGACATGTTATTTTAGATGATTGTGAATCTTTTTCTATAGATGGTCTAGTGGAAATATATAGAAATAGTGAAGATGAATGGTCATTGTTTGGTAATAATCCTGATCTTTTTGATAGAGGTTGTTCTATATTGAAGATGGCTAATAAATATGCTTTTAGTGAAAGTGAATTAGTTTCTAGTGATAATAAAGGAGAATATCAAAAGACTATGGAATATTATAGTGATTTACCATTTTAGAAGAGTAATCTTCTTTTTTTTGTCGTTTATTTTACAATTAAGGTCGTGTATATGTAGAAATTATTTTTTATAAATGTTATACTTATTAGAGTATAGGAGGATTATATGAAGAAATTTCTTTTTAGTTTTATATTTTTATTTATTTGTTTCTTTTTATTTAGTCCTTCGTCAGTTAATGCTTTAACAGTTGCTGAGATAGGTGGGACTAATTATTGTGGTAATAATAGTTATACTTTAGGGGAAGCAATGAGCGATGGGTCTTTTCGTTTTATTTCTTGTCATTATAGCTATGGTGAGTCTTTAGCAGCTATGACTTCTAATCCTTTAGATAATTTGACAATTTTAATAAGACAATCAGATTATACATCTATTTATGATGCTAAGTATGCACTTGTTGATTTAACTGCTAATGGTACAAAGAGTGGTATTACCGATTATATGGCTGATGATACTACTGCACAAGGATCTAGTAATCCACCTGTTGTTGGTTATATGAATCATGAGGCTACTTATGGTAGTGTTGATGGGGCTTATTTATCGCTTTTTGAAAAATATCGTTCTGCTAGAGTTATAGTTAATAATTTTAAAGGTTATATTACTTATAGTGGTTATTATAATGGTGAGTGGGACAATGATTATCAAATAGTTCCTCTTGCTTGGGTTAAGTCTGCTTCTTATTATGTTGTTAATGCTTCTTCGATTACGCATTGTTCAATAAGAAGTGTTAATGTAGCTAATTCAACATCTTATTGTAGAAACTTAGGACCTAAGCCTAGTCAATTAAGTGAGGGAACTTATTATAGTTATGATGGTAAATATTTTTATAGCGATTTATATACAATGATAGGTGATTATAAGGCAGATCATTATAACAATTCAGTTAATGCTAGTAGTGTATATTATAATTATTACATGTATTTACCACATCGTTCTAAAACAAATTATTCTAGTGTTGATATAAATAATTATATTCGTAGTTTAGGTTATTGGGGAACTGTTCCTGGAGCGCCTTCAGTTAGTAGTAATATAATTAGTGATACATCTCTTTTATATGGAACAGGGGAGTATTTTTATAATTCACAAGAGTTATATGCAACTAATGCTATTTTATCTCTTTCTGTTAGTAGAAATGAGTCTGCGAATGGTAGAAGTAGAATTTCAACTAGTAAAAACAATGGTTTTGGTCATAATGCTGTAGATAGTGATCCGGCAGTTGCTGCTAGTAGGTATGCGACTTTTGCTAGTAGTATTTATGCTCATGCTTATGGATGGGTTTCTGACTATGCTAATCCAAATGACTGGCGTTCTTATGGGTCTTTAGTAGGTAATAAAGGCGTAGGAATGAATGTTAAATATGCGTCTGATCCTTATTGGGGTGAGAAAGCAGCAATGAATTATCATCAGTTTGATCAAGCTAATGGTTATGAAGATTATAATTATTATCAATTAGCAGTTACTAAACATTGGACTGAAGCTAAAGCTGAACCTAATAGTAGTTCTAAGACGGTTTATAGTTATCGTCAACATGATATAGGGATGATTATAGTAGATGAAGTTACAACTAATGGTGAACTTTGGTATAAAGTTACTAGTGAAGTTAGTTTAGATGCTAATAAAAATATGACTGCAACAGATGGTGAATATTTATGGGAAACTTCTTATGTTTATGTTAAAGCAGACCATGTTTTAAAAGTTAATGAGCCTAAAAATGGATATCAAGATCCAGCTACTGATACATTTGCTCATCCTGATTCTGATTATTCATACCACTTTTACATAACTAGTGGTAAAGAAGATCCAAGAGTTGCTACTACGAAACAAGCAATGAATTATTATTATGATTCAGCATTAACTAGTACTAGTTCTTATCGTGTTTTAGCAAATAAAGTGATTTTAGTTTATGCAGAAGCTAGAGATATTAATGGTAATGTTGTATCGTATTTAGTTACTTCAAATTATACAAGTGATCAACAACATTGGGTGCCTGCTTCTACGATTGCTTTTATTTCTCATGATATAGGATATCGTTGGTTAAGTAGTGAATACTTATATGAAGAGGTTTATGTTTCTCCTACTAGATCAAGTACTGAAATTAGTAGGTCTTATCATGATTCGTTCTCTCCAATTATGGAAACTAGAGTAGTAGATGGTTCTACTTGGTATAGAATTCCTGTTAGTGTTGATGGTAATGGGTATGAATATGGTTGGGTTATGGCAACAGTTGGTAGTATAAGTGGACTTGATTATATAAATGCTAAGGGTACTAATAATGTTCCGGTTATTCATTTAGATAATGTTACTATTACTGAAGGTAAATCTTTTGATAAAATGAGTGGAGTTAGTGCAACTGATATAGAACATGGTGATTTATCTAGTCTTATTACTATAACTAAAGATAATCTTGACTTAGATGTTCCTGGTAGTTATTCTATTACATACTCAGTTACTGATTATGATGGTAATACTGTTACTAGAGAAAGAATTATAACGGTTGTTAAAGATGAAGTTCCTCTTATTACTGCTAGTAATGTAGAA
The DNA here is from genome assembly GCA_964368465.1 of uncultured Muribaculaceae bacterium. GTDB lineage: Bacteria > Bacillota_I > Bacilli_A > RF39 > UBA660 > CARZYU01. Next base: position 367 of record CAYJBD010000031.1, on the reverse strand, counting down.
ATATTAGTTAATAGTACTTTTGATCCTTTAAGTGGAGTTAATGCTAGTGATAAAGAAGATGGTACTTTAGTAGTTAGTGTTAAATCTAATAATGTAAATACATTAGTTGTTGGTACTTATGAAGTTTTATACTCAGTTACAGATAGTTTTGGTAATACTGTAACGAAATCAATTTCTGTTAAAGTAAATGATAAAGAAGAAAGAGATGCATTATTTTACTTAGAATATTTAAAAGAAGTAGATAGTAACTTACAAATCAAGGGTTATAGTACAATTGGTGGTATTGATAATAATTTAACTACTGATATAACATATACTATTAAATATGAAGATATTGATGATACTACTTTGGTATATGAACAAGTTA
>CAYJBD010000030.1:7314-7647 GCA_964368465.1 uncultured Muribaculaceae bacterium | reverse complement strand
CTAAATTATTTAAGAGATTTAAAAGGCGCTGTTCGTATCAAAGAAAGAGGACAAAAATAAGGCGCAGGCCTTATTTTTTATTTAAAGAATATGAAGAGAGTTGAAGATTTTAAAAAAGTAATACCATATATTATAATAATAATAATAGTTGTTTTAATAAGATTATTTTGTTTTTCTATCATAAGAGTAAATGGTTCTAGTATGTATCCTAATCTAATAGATGGTGATTTAATGGTGCTAGATCAAATAAGTTATCATATATCAGGAATAAATAGATTTGATATTATAGTAATTGAAACAAATAATGATCCTATTATTAAAAGAGTAATTGGT
>CAYJBD010000030.1:6381-7304 GCA_964368465.1 uncultured Muribaculaceae bacterium | reverse complement strand
AACAGTAGAATATAAAGATAATCAATTATATATAAATAACCAGGTGTTTGAAGAACCATTTGAAAGAGAAGACATAGAAGATTATAAATTTGAAGAAAAAGTACCAAATGATTCATATGTAGTTATTGGTGATAACAGAATAAATTCTCAAGATAGTAGAACCTTAGGATTCATTACTGAAGATCAAATAGAAGGTAAAGCTAGTTTAACAATATATCCATTTAATAGATTAGGAATAAAAGAATAATATGTTTACTAAAATAATTAAAAAGAAGATTACTATTAATGATAGTACAATGAAATATATCGTCTTTGGCTCAGGAAAGAAAAACTTAGTTATAATACCCGGTTTAGGAGACTCCTTAAATAACATTCATCAGTCAAGACTTATTTACGCTAAACTATATCAAATGTTTGCTAAGGATTACAAAGTATATGTATTTAGCAGAAGAGAAAACTTATCTACTAAAACAACAGTTAAAAGCATGGCTAAAGATCAACTAGAGGCACTATATAAATTAAATATTAATAATGCTTATGTTATCGGAATCTCTCTAGGCGGTATGATAGCACAACAATTAGCCCTAATGAGTCCAAATACTATAAAAAAACTGGCACTAGTAATAACCGCACCTAGAACTAATGATACAATTGATGAAGTTATAACTAATTGGATAAAACTAGCTAACGAAAAAAAACATCAAGAGTTATATATTGATACAATAGATAAAACATATACGGAAAAATATTTAAAAATAATAAGAAATTTTTATCCATTTCTTGAAAAGATTAATTATAAAAAAGATTTAACAAACTATCTAATTCAAGCAAAGTCTATTCAGTCTCATAATGTATTAAAAGATTTAAAAAACGTTATTAGTCCTGTTTTAGTTATATGCGGTGAAGAAGACAAAATAGTAGGT
>CAYJBD010000030.1:777-6371 GCA_964368465.1 uncultured Muribaculaceae bacterium | reverse complement strand
ATTCGAAAAGAATCTACCAAATGCCAAGATTATCGCTTATAAAGGATACGGACATGCAGTACATCAAGAACTAAAAGAAGCAAGACTTGAAATATTAAACTTTTTCAATAGTAATTGAAAGAGTTTTTTTGTAGACAAAAACAACCAATAGTGCTATTCTAAATATAGAAAGGAATAAAATAATGACAAAAATATTAGAATATAGAGTATATGAAGAAAAAGAAGAATATGGAACTTTTTATAAAGTAAAACAAAAGGGTAAATATGGGCTAATTGATAAAAACAACAATTTTATCTTACCTAGTATCTATGATTCAATCTACGTTGACAACAGTGATGAACATTATGTTATCACTGAAAGACCAGAAGCTATTGGAATCTACAACACAAAAGATAAAACAATGAGTTTGGAAGGAAACTTTCAAGATATAGATAAATTATATTCCTTTTATAATGAATCAAAAGAAGTAAATTATCATTTTAGATTAACAAGCAAAAACTCTAATCCAAAAGCTAAAGACATAACTAGTGTTTATAATGCTAAGACAGGGAAAGTTGTAATACCACCATCAACTAAAATAAAAGTCCTTCATCAAAGTGAACAAATAGTAGTTAGAAAAAGTTCGGATACACAACAACTATATAATGTAAATGGAGAATATTTGTTTTCAATTGAAAGTGATTTTGATTGTGAAAAAGTAACAGATAATATTTTGATGATCAAAAGAACCGGACCAGATAAGTTTTATGATGTAGAAACAAAAAAACTTATTTTCAAAAGACAACTTAAAGATTTTTTTTCAGTGTATTCTACAGATCGCGTAACAATTACAGATAGTTACTGTTTCAAAGAAAGAAGAAACAAAGTAGTAGAGGTATATGATAACCAAACAAAAAAACTAACTAAGTTCGATAGCAGTGAAGTTATATACAATATTCAAATTCCTTTTGAAAACAAATATGCTAGATACATTGTATTAAAAACTCCGTCAGATTATCAAGTGTATGGTCCGTCAGGAATAACAAAACTAAATGATTTATTAGAACCTCCACATGTAATTAATGGAGTTCCAAGAGCACATATTATAAAAAAAGATGGCAGTGAAGACATTATTAATATAACAACAGGACAAAGTATTTTACCTAAAATATCTCTAACACCGAAAAGCAGAGTTGCAGCAGTTTTAGATGAAAATTATCATAGAAAAGTAATCATCGAAACTAGCTCAAAAGAAACTTTCTATTATAATATAGAAGACGAAGTAAAAATATCGCTACCATTCACTAAAATTACTTCAAATACTGAATGCAATGACTTAAGGAACGGTATTATGTATATCGAAGATGATGAGCATAATATCCTTTTAGATACAAAGATGAAAAAAGTCCTTTTCGAAGGTGAAGAAATCACTCACGCTGATACAATGTATTCATATGTTGAAGACGATAAAGGAGTCCCGGAAGAGGAAAAAGACTTATTAAGAGAGTATATCTATACTGGTAATTTCGATAAAGATGTTTTTTATAACCTAAGTGAAAGAAAAGTTACTTTAGAATTATCTGATGGTAAAACTGAAGACGGTGGAATTGGTCGTTATACTGTAGTATGGGATGATGAATTATTTGATGATAATAAACCAGCAAATACATTAGTAGATATAACAACAGGAGAACAAGTACTTCCAAAACATTACGATGATATCAGTTTTAAAGGACCGTCACCTTATATTATTACGAGTTTAAACGGCGAAAAAGAACTAATATCACTTTATCCATTTAATATTGTTAGAGAAAACTTTAAAGAAATTAAGTTTAAAGATAACGATACAAAAGTAATTATTACATACGATGATCAAACAGAAGAAATAAATCTTGAAACACAAGAGCAATCAATAATTCGAGAGCTTGTAGAAGTAGACTATAACAAGACAAATGATAAAATGTATAAACAAGACGGAATCTACTTTCCAAATGAAGAAGCATATGATGCATATGCTAAACCAAAAACTTTTAGCAAAAATAAAAGATCTAATAAATAGATCTTTTTACTTTATAATTTTAAGAATATCTTTAATAGGTTTGTCTTTATCAAATATATTTAAGAATAAAACAACCAACACAGCAACTACAAATATAGAAGCATATATAATAATTGAAAGCCAAATATCACCTTCAATTAAATTACTACCTACAATCGTAGATGATATAACAGATGGAGTCCTAGCAAGTGTTGTAAGAAGAACAAATCTTACTTTATTAATTGGTAACATTGCGCCAATATACACTAGTAAGTCCTTAGGAGTACCAGGAATAAAAAATAAAATAAACATAATATATTCAAATTTCTTTGGATTTTTAAATAATTTACTATTTTTAACTCGTTTGAATTTTTCAGGATCAGTAAACAAGTCAGTAAAAGTCTTCCCGAACACTTTAACAAAGAAAATAATAATAGTTGATATAATCATACTGGATGCTAATATAAAAATAGTACCACCTATACTACCATAACAAGCTCCAGCCAATAGTTCAATGGGTTCTCCAGGCAAAACAACAAGAAATATTTGACTGAACTGTAAGGCAAACAAAGTTAGAAAACCGCGAATACCAGAATCGACGACATGTTCTCTAAATGCTAATCTACCTTCTTCTGTTGCAATTTCACCAATTATAGGAAATAACTTAACAACAGCAATAGTCACAACTATTAAAAAAGCAATAAATAAAATAATTTGAATTAATCTTTTCTTGTTTAACTTCATAATAATCTCCGTATCAATATTATATCACATGTTTACAACAAAAGGTATTTGTGTGCTATAATAAAACCACAAGGAGATGTAAACTAATGATAAAATCAAGTGCGATAGATCGTTTATTAAAAGAAAATCCTGAATTAGGAGAAAGAAGATTTGGATTACCAAGTATTGGCCTTAGAAATGACGGAGATAAATTCAACTCAACAGTTCAAAATATAGCAGATGCAATAGACTTCTATGGTTTTGAAATAAGAGATGAAAATATAACAACAATACCTGATATAGACTTAGGAAATGGTAATCCTACTAAATACCCATCATTTCCTCTAGCAATCGAAGAAATGAAAAAGTCATTAGAACAAGAAATGTACCGCTATCCTTATACTGAGGGAGACGATAACATTAGAAAAGTATTGCTAGATTATATTGAAAGAGAAGGGTTCATCAATACAACACCTTACTCATATTCTGACATCGATAATAAAGGTCTGTCAGTTCATAATATAACATTCTTACCATCGACATCTATTGCTTTTAATATGATAATAGACATTATTTCAAAACCGGGTGACGTAGTTATAGTAACAGGACCTAATTACGGACTATTCACTATTAGAATAGAAAGAGCAGGTGCAGAAGTTGAAATATTACCTTTACAAGAAGAAGATAATTGGTTGATTAATCCAACTAAACTAGCTGCTAAAATAGATAAGATAAACGATAGTTTACAAACAGTCTATAACAAAAGAAAAGGCTATGTCCCAAGAGTAGTAGCATTTCTAAATATGAATCCTTGTAACCCTACAGGTAAAGTAATGGGCGAAAAAGAAATAGACCTATTAACTGAAATAGGTAACGTTTGTCAAAAAAGAGGAGTGTTTATCATCGATGACTTAGTATATCGAGATATTACTTTTAATAAAGATAATTTAGCTAAACCAATTGCAACTATACCAGGGATGTTCAGAAACACTATTTCATTATTTGGTTTATCTAAAAGTTATGGAATGGCTAGTCTTAGAGCAGGTTTTGTTGTAGCAGATGAAATAATAATTAGAGAACTAATTAATAGAATATTTCAAGGAATGGACTCAGCTCCTGATATAGTAGGAAGAGCCCTTGTAGGAGCCTATAACATTACTAAAGAAAGAGACGATTGTTACCAAAAATATTTTAGAAAATTAAGAAGTATATATCAAGAAAAGTTTCAATTGTTAAAAGCCCTAGTAGATGGTATAGATACAGTAAAAAGCAATTACAAGGATAAAATAATTAGCAAAGTAAAAGAAACGCTAGATGATGATAACTTAACTAAAGAAGTACTAAAAGGTTTACCATATGTAACATTTCCTAAACACCTAGAACCACAAGCAGGTTTCTTTGCTATTTTAGATTTTACTAAAATTAAAGGTAAAAAATACAAAGAAACAACTATTACTAGTGAAAAAGATCTATTACAATTTTTTTATAAAACTTCAAGAACAAGATTCCTAATCGGACAATCAATATCTTGGCCTAATGAAAATGAAATGGTAGGAAGAGTAACATTTGCTCTAGAAGATGATAAGTTAATTAATGCTCTAACAAATATGCATAAAGGATTAAATTTATTAGAAGAAGGAAACGACTATATAATTAGAAAAAACAATTTAGAAGATCAAGAACAAATAGCCAGTATCAAAATAAACAGTTGGAAATCAGCTTATGATAAAATAATTGCTTCTAAATATTTAAACGCCTTAGACTTAGAAACACAAACACAAAGATATATAAGTAGTTTCGATGAATATAAAGATTTAGTTTTAGTAGCAGTCAAAGAAAGAGAAATACTAGGATATTCATGTTTTAGTAAAAGTGATAAATCAGGAAAATATGATGCTGAATTAGTCAGTTTATATATTAAACCAGATCATACTTCAAAAGGAATAGGAACGTCTTTATTAATAGAGACAGCTAAAGAGTTATATCATCAAAATAAAACAAATATGATAATATGGTGTTTAAGTGATAATAAAAAAGCGATTCAGTTTTATGAGAAACAAGGCGGAATTAACGTTGAGACTAAAATGGCTAAAATAGGTGATGAAGAGTATTTAGAATATGGCTATTACTATGACTTAGAAACTCTCATCAACAGAAAGTAGGATATATGAAAATATTTATTATCTGTCCAACAACATTTTATAACAGAATAAAAGAAATAAAAGAACAATTAGAAATACTAGGGCACAATGTAACAACACCCAATTGTTATGAAGAACCGGCTACTAATGAAGACAATAAAGAAATGACTAAAGAAGAATATGTTACATTTTTTAAATCAATGTATCAAAAAAGTAAAGATACAGTAAGCACTATAGAAGCAGTATTAGTTCTAAACTTTGATAAAGTTAAAAACGGAATAACCAATAAAAACTATATAGGAGCATCAACTTTCCTAGAAATGTATGAAGCTTGTATGCAAAACAAAAAGATCTATATGTATAATGATTATCCAGATAGTAATAATATATTATTAGATGAAATTAAAGGATTTGATCCAGTGATTATTAATCAGGATTTAAATAAGATTTAATAAAGGAGAAAGTATGGCAAATGTACAAGTAAAAAGAGATGAAATAGAAGAAAAGTATAAATGGGATTTAACGACGATTTATAAAACAGATGAAAGTTTTTTAAAAGATTATAAATTAGTGAATACCCAATTAAAAGAAATAGTTGCTTTCAAAGGAAAGATAACTGAGAGTTCAACTAGTTTATTATCTTTTTTAGAACACCGTGACAAACTAGAAAGAAAATTGTATAAATTATTTTACTACGCTCATTTAAGTAAAG
>CAYJBD010000030.1:332-767 GCA_964368465.1 uncultured Muribaculaceae bacterium | reverse complement strand
GGATACAACCAATACTAAATATCAAGAGTATAATGGTAAAGTAACTAATCTTTTTAGAGAGTATCAAGAACTAACAGCATATGTCAAACCAGAACTTATGGACATTGATTATAATCAAGTATTAGAGTTCATTAAAGAAAATAAAGCACTAGCAGTATATTCTCATCAATTAGAAAACATTTATCGTTTCAAAGACCACATATTAGATGAAAAGACTGAAGCAGTAATTGCAAGTTTTAGTAAAGTGGCAACTTCACCAAATGACATTTATAGTGCATTTAAAAACTCTGATATTAGATTTGGTACTATTATAAACGAGAATAAAGAAGAAGTAGAACTAACTGAAAGTAATTATTCTGCATTTACTCGTTCTAAAAACAAAGAAGTTAGAAAAGCAGCTTTCGAAACACTTTTAAATACTTATGGAAAATATAA
>CAYJBD010000030.1:0-322 GCA_964368465.1 uncultured Muribaculaceae bacterium | reverse complement strand
AATCATTAACAACATTAGCTAAATTAAAAAGCTATAACTCTAGTATCGAAGCATCACTATATGCCGATAATATTAGTACAGAAGTATATGATAACTTAATAAGTGTTGTAAACGAAAATTTAACAGCACTTTATAAATATTATGAATTAAAGAAAGAATGTATGGACCTAGAAGAACTACATTTATATGATACATATGTAGATTTAATAGATGGATTCGATAAAAAATATTCAATCGAAGAAGCAAGAAGTTTAGTGATAGAAGCTTTAAGTGTCTTAGGTAGCGACTATACAGAAATAATAAATAGAGCCTTTGACGAAAG
>CAYJBD010000029.1:0-7759 GCA_964368465.1 uncultured Muribaculaceae bacterium | reverse complement strand
ATACGATTGAAACAGAAGGGTATAATAATTATACGCAATCAGTATTAATGGATGAAGAGTTAGATAATGTTGAATTTCAAATTATTGGACTTGTTGCAGGTGTAGAAAATAAGATTACGATTGAATGTTATGATGGTTCTAGAATAGTAGAAAATGTAACGTTTACGGTGACTGTGCCATCTTTGCAAGGAGGATATGTAAATCAAATAGAAGTTGAAAGTAATGATTTTGATTTGTTAGATAATGGATTATACGCTTTACTAGGTATGGTCGGTAAATATGAAGGATATACTTATTTTGTTGATAATTATGGTACTGTTAGAATGGAATATGTATATGATGGAGATATAACAGAAACAATTTTATTTTATGAAGATAATTATGTAATAGGAACTGATCTTACTGAAATGGCTATGGTAAATAATTTAGGTAAAGTAGTTAAAACATATGATTTAGGTCATTATGAAATACATCATGATTATGCAATAAATGATAGTGATGAAATAATTGTATTAGTTACTGATCCAAATTCAAATGCTGTTGAAGATGAGATAATAAGTGTTGATATAAATACTGGAGAAGTAAAATTATTGATGGATTTAAGTGATGTTTTTCCAGAATATGAAAAACTGACTAATATATTTGGTACTGATACAGTATGGCAAAATTATGTTGGTATATTAGACTGGATGCATATAAATACATTGCAATTAGTAAATGAAGATGAACTTATTTTAAGTAGTAGAGAAACAAATACTATTATTAAACTTTCTAATATATATGAAGATGTTCAAATCGATTATTTGTTAGCTGATGAAAGTATATGGCAAAATACAGCGTATGAAGAATATTTATATACAGCTTTGGGAGATTTTGTCAGTCATGTAGGTCAACATACAGTTACTTATTTAGAAGATGAATCTTTAGAAGAAGGTCAATATTATTTACATATGTATAATAATAATTATTATAATTACGAGAGTAGAAGTTCTTTTTATGGTTCGATTAGTGGGACTGAAACATCCTTTTGGGGTGAAGAGAATAGTAAGGGTATGTACTATATGTATTTAGTAGATGAAAACGAAGAAACTTATTCGCTAGTAAATGAAATAGTTGTAGATTATTCTTCGATTGTTTCTAGTTCTCAACATTATAATGATGAAATAATTATCAATAGTGGAATGTTGAAAACATTTTATGTATATGATGATGATAATACTTTGTTAGCAACTTATAATTATACTGATCCTGCTGGTGAAGTGTTTTTAGGGTACCGTGTATTTAAATATTCTTTTGAAAGTTTTTATTTTGAATAGTAGAACAATGTAAAATAGAGTTTAGGCTCTATTTTTTTTGGATTGATTTTTATAGTTGTATTTGTTAAAATAATAGTAATGTTTTATGGTGGTGTAGTATGAATAAAGGTAGAGTTATTTTGATTAGTATTATTGTAGTAATAGTTATATTACTAGGATTATTAGGATTTTATATTTTTAGTGTAATTGAAGATATGAATGAAACTAAGGCAACTGGGGAAGAAATTGTGTCTTCTTTTGAAGTGTTTAAAGAAAATGTAATTACTTTTTCTAATATGAGAGAAGATGTTACTATGAGAATGAATGAGGAATTATACTATGATGTAATTAGTAGTTTATATGATGAGTATGTTTTATTGTTTAAAGAGTATGGTAGTCTTGCAGATGATATTGAAGATAGTAGTGATTTCTTAAAAGATAAATGTGTGGTTACTTATGTGGATTCTAATGTTCAACAAAAGTGTGATGCGTTTAGAATAATGTATGAAGAGTCAATTAATTTATTTATATATGATGTTAAGAGGTTCAATGTTTTTGTGGAAACTTTTAATACTACTAGTGAATCTAGTTTAGAGTTATTTAATAGTGGTTATGAAGGTTATATTGATTATGATAATGATGAAGTGTTTTTAGGAAGCGAAGGATAGAATGGATAATAGTAGTGTTGATAAAAAGTTAGAAAAACAATTGAAAAAAGCTGAAAAAAAAGCTAATAAGAAAAAAATGTCAAAGAAAAAGAAATTTTTAATAATTTTTTTGTCAGTTTTTGGTGGTTTGATTGGTACAGGTTTGTTTTTGATGTTTGGACCAATATCTTGGTTTAGAGAAACATGGATTACAACTGCGATGTCGACTATGTCTCATCAATATTTAGCAGAGATGTTTTTTAGTGATGAATATATAAAAGAAGTGCTTAGTAAGCATTATGTTGATGATGAAGGATTAGAAACTAATCCGGATTTAATTGATATTAAAGGGTATAATAATAGTGGAGTTTATGCTAATAAATATGAAGAGGCTATATTAGATAGAGAAGAAGGTCAAGAGTATAAGCTAATTGAAGTTAGTGGTCTAGGATATCAAGGTTATTTAGTAGCTATTTATGATCCTTCTAAAGTTAAACTTGCTACTACTTCACAACTTAATGTTACTGGACAGTACATCGATGATGTTGCTGCTAGAGAAGATGCATTAGTAATGATAAATGGTGGTGGTTTTTATGATCCTGATTGGAATAGTAATGGAGCATTACCACATGGAACGGTTATTCAAGATGGGAAAATAGTTAGTGATTATGATGATTCTAATGTAGGTGGAGGATTCATAGGGTTTACAGAAGATGATAAATTAGTACTTAAGAATATGACAGCTCAACAAGCTTTGAATATGGGAATTAGAGATGCTGTTGAATTTGGTCCTTATTTAATAGTTAATGGTGAAAGATCTTTTATCCAAGGTGATGGAGGATGGGGGATAGCTCCGCGTACAGCAATTGGACAAAGACAAGATGGAATAGTATTATTTTTAGTAATTAATGGTCGACTTGCTACTAGTTTAGGCGCTGATATGGTTGATTTAACTGATATAATGTATAACTATGGAGCTTATAATGCTGCTAATATGGATGGTGGTAGTTCTAGTGCTTTAGTTGTTAATAATGAAATTATAAATACACCAGTAGCTGCTGGTAAAAATGGTCTTAGAACTATTCCAACTTTTTGGATGTTAGAAAAATAGGAGGTTAGTAATGATTTATATAAATATTGTAATCATTTTAGTCTCTTTTTTTGTTTTGATGAAGGCGGCTAATTATTTTGTAGAAGCGTCGTCTTCACTTGCTTATAATTTTAAAGTGCCAACTTTTATAATAGGGTTAACCGTGGCAGCATTTGGAACTAGTGCACCGGAGCTTGCTATTGCTTTAACTGCTGCAAGTGCTGATGGTGCTGATTTATTATTTGGTAATGTTATTGGTAGTAATATTATTAATATCTTGTTAATACTTGGTATTGCTGGTTTGATTTATCCTTTTAAAGTACATAGTGAGGTTATTAGAAGAGAAATACCTATTTTATTTATTATGTATTTAGCACTTGGTTTTGTTTTCTTTGATACTTTCTTTTTGGGGAGTGAATATAACTCGTTAACAATGGTTGATGGTATTATTTTGATTTTGTTTTTTATGTTATTTGTTTATTACTTAGTTTCTTTAATTCGTAAAACAAAATATGAACATAAAAGAGAAAAACCTAAGTATAGTAAAATTAAATCAATTATTTATATAGTTATCAGTTTGACTGTTGTTATTTTAGTGAGTGATGTTCTTGTTAATAGTGCGATTAATCTTGCTAGTGAGCTAGGTGTTAGTCAGAGAATTATATCATTAACAATAGTTGCTCTTGGGACATCTTTACCTGAGGTTATTACAGCAGTGACAGCAGCAAGAAAGAAAGAAGCTGGTTTATTAGTTGGTAATGTTATTGGTAGTAATATATTTAATATTGGAATAGTACTTGGTGTTACATCGGTAGTAGCGGGTCCAATTGTTCCAATAGACTTTAATATGTGGGATATGCTTATGATGTTTGCGACTATTTTATTACTTAATATTGTACTATTTAAAAATAATATTATTAAGAGAAAAGAAGCAGTTGTTTTGCTTGGTTTCTTTGTTTTATACTATGTTTTGGTTTTAGTTTTTTCGTAGAAAAAAGTGTCGAAATTTGAAGAGAAATATGTTATACTAAACTGGGTGAAATTTATGCGTAAAAAAAATAATAAAAAAACAAATAAGAAGAAGGGTTCTTATCCAAGAGGACAATTTATTTTTAATATAATAAGTTTAATATTTTTACTTGGGGTTGTTGGGACTTTAGGAGTAAGGTCTTTTTACTTTTTTAGTAAGATAAATTATGAGATGGCTCAGTCTGATGGGACTTTAGGTTTTTTAGTTAAAACTACTCAAGAAGAGGTTACTGAAGGTGATGGTCTTTATAAAGTTAATGGTGAATACTTTTACAAAGGTTTAGCAACTGATAACTATGTATCATATTCTAATCGTTTATTTAGAATTATGAAGATAAATGATGATGATAGTGTTTTATTAATTAGTGATGATAATCAGACTGTTTTGCCATATGGAGATAGTAATAGTTATATGAGTTCTAGTCCTAGATATTATTTTAATAATATTGAAGGAGAAGAAAATAGTGGTGCTTATCTTGATACTCTTGGTGATTATGATTATTTCCTTGAGAGGACTTCTTGGGTTGATGAAGTTGTTGTTAATAGTGAAGTGATTAGTGAAGAGGCATATGAAGATGATTATATTCGTTTACTTACAGTTGAAGATTATTTATTAGCTGGTGGTAAAGATAGTTATTTATTTACTGGAGAATATACTTATTTAATGAGTACTAATGATGAAGAAGATAATTTATATCTTAATAAGACTGGGGAAGTTGCTAGTAGTGCATCTTATAATATGTATGGGGTTAGACCTGTTATGACTATTTCTAGTGATGTTGAAGTTAGTCGTGGTACTGGTAGTGTTGATGATCCTTATGTTTTAGATAAAGAAAAGGATGAGACAGTAGTTTTAGATTATGTTTTATTAGGGGAAGACAAGTATCAAATTATTGAAGATAATAATAATATATTAAAACTTGTTAAAGTTGAATCTTCGTTAGTATATAGATATAGTAATAATACTTCTAATTATGTTACTAGTGAGAGAAATAGTTTAGCACAGTACTTAAATACTACTTTTTATAATAGTTTAAGTTATAAAGATTATTTAGTAGATTGTACTTTTTATAATGGTGAGTTATCTGATGATACGGGATATTATATTAATAATCTCTATAATAGTAGTGTAGTTAGTAAAGTTGGACTTAGTTCAATTACTGATATTAAAGTTAATAGTGAAGTTAGTGATTACTTTTTAATTAATAAGACTTCTCAATATGGACAAATGGGATTTGTTCATAATAGTAGTGGGGTTATGGATTTTTCTTTAGTTGATGAAGAGAAATTAGTAATACCTAGTATTTGTATTAATAAAGATAATTTATCAGATGGAGATGGGACTATTTATGTTCCATATATGGTGCAGTAATGAAGAAATTTAAGAAATTTACAGTGTTTTTATTTATAATGGATGTTTTAGCATGTATTTGTTTATTTATTATGTATGGTCCGATTAGTTATTTTAAAGAGTTATGGGTTACTTCGGCAATGACTTCGATGGAGAATCATTATTTAGCTTATACTTTTTATAATGAAGATACTATATATGGGGTTCTTGGAAGTAATTATATAAAAGAAACTGATGAAGTTATTGATTTGGATGATATTGTTATAGATAGTAGTACACCTGATCATTTCTCTTCTATTTATGAAGAACAAATATTTACTAAAGATGAGGGTAATGATTTATATAAGATTATTCCTATTAAGGAGTCAGGTTATGTTGGTTATTTAACTGTTGTATATGATCCTGCTAATGTTGATTTAGTTGTTACTTCTAAGCTTGGTAGAATTGGGGAAACTATTACAAAGATGACTACTGATAATGGTGGAGTTGTTGGTATTAATGGTGGTGGTTTTGAAGATTTAGATGGTTGGGGTAATGGATCTAAACCGTATGGAGCTATTATTCAAGATGGGGAACTTATTTATAATGGTCCTCATGGTGATGGTGGTTTAATTGGGTTTACAACAGATAATAAGATGTATTTAACTAAAGAAGCTCCTGAGGTTGCGATTGCTAATGGTATGGAAGATGCTGTTGAGTTTGGGCCTTTCTTAATTGTTAATGGAGTGCCTGCTGAGATTGCTGGTAATGGTGGTTGGGGTATTGCTCCTCGTACTGTTATAGCGCAAAGAAAAGATGGTATTGTGCTTATGTTAGTTATAGATGGAAGATTGCCTGGTTATAGTTTAGGTGCTGATATGAATCATGTTATTGAGTTATTACTTAGATATGGTGCTTATAATGCAGCTAACTTAGATGGTGGGGCTTCGACTACGATGTCTGTTAATGGAAAGTTATATAATAAACCGTCTGCTGGTGGAGAATATGGTGGTAGAACTGTATCTAATGGTTGGATGGTAAGAGATAATAGTAATCAGTAGGTGAATTATGAAGAAGAAGTTTATATTAAGTCTTTTGGTAATTATATTAGCTTTAGGAGTTGGAACTTACTTCTATTTTGATTATGTAGAAAAAGAAGAGAAATTAGAATTAGATAAATTAGAAAAAGAGGAGTTAGTTGAACTTATTTCTTCTAAGAATAAAGAAATTGTTTTAATAACTAATGATACTGATATTTATAATGGTGAAGGTGAAGTTATTGGTAAACTTTATAAAGATGAGACTGTTTATTTAGATGTGTTAGATTCAGTAAATGAGAATACTAAATACTTAAAACTTAAAGATTATGAGTATTATATATCTTATGTTGATACAGAAGAGTATTTAGATGTGAAACTTGTTGATGATAGTTATCTTAGTTATATACCTTTTAATGAGAATATAGTTAGTGAGAGTGTTACTTTTTATAGAGGGGATAAGTTGGTTATGGAGATAACTGATTCTATTAACTTACCTGTTTATAGAAAGAATGCTACTTATTATTATGTTATATATAATGGAGAATTACTTAATGTTAAAACTGATTCAGTTAGTTTAGTTACTAATACTAATCAAACTGAAGGTATTGCTAGTAGTGTACCTGTTTTAAATTATCATTTCTTTTATGATGATGCAGATGACATTAATTTATGTAATCAGATAATATGTCATCATACTGATAATTTTATAGATGATTTAAATTATTTAAGAGATAATGGTTATTATGCTACTACTATGGATGAATTATATTTATTTGTTATGGGTGAGATTAATCTTCCAGCTAACAGTGTTTCTATTACAATAGATGATGGATGGTTAGCACATAAGGGGATAGCACTTTTGAATGAATATCAATTTAATCATACTTTGTTTTCTATTACGGCTCATTATCCTAAAGAATTATATCCTGTATCAGATTATTTAGAAGTTCATGTGCATACAGATAATTTACATGATCCTTATGTGTGTCCTGGTTATGGATTACAAGGAAGTGCATTATATTGTAGTGATTATGATGTTATTTATAATGATTTGATGTTATCGAGAAGTAAACTTGATAATAGTGATGTGTTTTGTTTTCCTTTTTATGAATATAGTGATTATTCATTAGGAATTCTTAAAGATGCTGGTTTTAAGATGGCTTTTATTGGTGGGAATAAAGATGTGGTGCCAGGTATGAATCCGTTTTTATTACCAAGACATGTTGTTTTGAGTACTAGTAAAGTAAGATATATGATTGATTAACAAATAGAAATATTTGTTTTTTTTATGTAAAATATGTTTCTTTATATAGAGGTTATGTTGTATA
>CAYJBD010000028.1:7263-7902 GCA_964368465.1 uncultured Muribaculaceae bacterium | reverse complement strand
ATTAGATATGTCTAAATCATTTGTTATATTAGCAATAATAATTATAAAAGCAAAAGTAAAAATATAAAACATTATTTCACTAAAACGTGATATTGATTCTATATTTCCTTTGATTAAATAGATAAAGGGTACTAGGATAGTTAAACTTATAATATAGGGAGAATATGTCTCTAAGTAATTATTATTCACGTAGTATGAGAATTCTTTTAAGATAGAACTTGTAATTATAATTATGAAGGTGAAGATTATAAACTTAAAAATAGTAGAAAATACTTGTGGAAATCTATCTTCAATTATAGATATTAAATCTTTTGGTTGTTTCTTTAATAAAACAGTGAAAATAGTTATTAAAATAGCTCCTATAGCAATAGTTAATATAAGGCTAATAATTATATCTATAGGAGAATTTTGTAATACATTGGTATAGAAATTATCTATTAAAAAGGTTCTTGTTAAGAAGAAAGTGATAATAAATAATTGAAAGAGACTTATTTTGTTATTTTTCATTGTTATTATCCTTTCTTAATTCATTGTTTTCTATAATACTTAACTTTAAGTTTAGAAAATACGTATAATTGTTAGTATTATTATCTTCGAAGTAGGTATAGTCATTTTTTCTTATTAAATCTTGTACACCGA
>CAYJBD010000028.1:6395-7245 GCA_964368465.1 uncultured Muribaculaceae bacterium | reverse complement strand
CATGTGTTTTCTTCTATATTTAAATCACTAGTAATATTTATTTGTAATTTGTTTTTCTCTACATTAATATCAGTAGTACTTTGTACTAGTGATGTTTCTATAAAACCAGATTGGCAAGTATCAGTAATATTTAAATATGAAATATTATTATTTAATAAATTATAGATAGTTGAATCTTCTTTTGTGAGATATCCTTTGAATACTTTATTTTGAAAGTAAGCATAACTTTCTATTTCTAGTTTTTCTTCATCTATTTTGATAGATGGTAAGACTGTATCTTTATAATCATTTATATATTCTTTGACAAAGTCTTCAAATGTGATAATGGATATAATTCCATATTCAGTAGCATTCATTTTTATCATATCTGGTATTTTATAACTTTCATCTAGCATTTTAATAATCTCATTAGTAGTACTATCTTTTGTAATAATAGGTAAGAAGTTGTTTTTTGACTCTGTGTTTCTTAAGAAATAATCTATAATGAAAGTTATATCATCTTTAGCTATTTCTTCTTCTAATAGTAGTATTTTGATGTGAGATAAATAAATAGTTTTATTAGTCTTTAAATATATATTTTGAATTGCTTCTGTGATTGTTTTTCCTGTTGCTTCATATATAGTGTATTGATCATCATTATCATCTGATAGAACGTTTGGTGTTAGGATACTAATGGTAACTTTATAATTATCTTCATCTTTATCTATTCCAATAATATTAACTACTCCTAAATCGTTTAATTCTTGATAGTTAGTGCATCCAGTTAAGATTGTTAGTATTAGTAATAATAGTAATATCTTTTTCATTTTGTATGTCCTCTTGTTATATTTTTAGTTAATAAAGGGTTTCG
>CAYJBD010000028.1:0-6368 GCA_964368465.1 uncultured Muribaculaceae bacterium | reverse complement strand
ATGATGTTAGTGTAGTTAGAGAAATGATAAAACAGATAAAGCCTACAAATATACCATATAAACCTAAGAAGGATGCTAGGATCATTAAAATTATTCTCCACCAACGAAGAGCACTACTTAACTCGTATGAAGAAAAGACTAATCCACTTATTGCTGATATAGCAATGACAATAATCATAATAGGTGAGATAATACCTGCTGATACTGCGGCATCTCCTAATACTAAACCTCCTAATATGGAAACTGCTGTACCCATAGATGTGGGCATTCTAGTATCACTTTCTCTTAATATTTCAAAAGATAAAGTCATGAGTAGTGCTTCAATAATACTTGGGAAAGGAACTGTGCTTCTTTGATTGATAAAGTTAAGTAAAATATCTAAGGGAATTGCATCATGATTGTGAGTAGTAATAGCAATATAAATAGCAGGTATTAATAAAGATATAAAAAAGGCTAGTAGTCTTATAATTCTAATAAAACTAGTGTTGATAGGTTTTTGATAATAATCATCAGGAGTATGTAGAAAGTCAACAAAAAAAGAGGGAAGTATTAAAGCATTTGGAGAAGTATCTGTGATAATAGTAACTTTTCCTTCTAAAAGAGCTTGAGCAACTTTATCTGGTTTTTCTGTTGTCATAATAGTTGGAAAGAAATGAGAGTGTTTACTTTCTAAGTTTTGTTTTAAGTAACCACTGTCAATAATCGCATCTATATTTATGTCGTTTAGTTTATTTTTTACATCAATAGGCAATTGTTTATTGACAATGTTATCCATATATAAAAGTCCTACTCTTGTTTTAGAGCTTTTCCCAATTGTTAGATTTTCCATAATTAAATGTTCTGATTTTATCCTTCTTCTGATTAGTCCTAAATTTAAAATGATATTTTCAGTAAAAGAATCTTTAGGGCCTTGAATATTAACTTCCATATCACTTGCTTGAATACCACGATCAAGTCGCATTCTTGTTTCTATTGCTAATATCTTATTGTTTTGAAAGTATACTATGGTAAATGCATTGTATATTAGATTAACTAACTCTTCGTTATTATTTACTGGTATTACTCTAATACTTGGTATGCGATATAAAAAATAGTCATATAGGTCTACTTTATTCGGTATGTTAGCTAGACCCTTTAAAACGAAGTCATTAACAAAATCAGAACTAACTAATCCTTCGTTCCAAATTAAATAGAAACTATTATTGTTTACTTTAGTTTCTTTATATAAAATATCTTCAGTTTTTCTAAATAATTTCTTAATATTATTTATTTCTTTTTCCATTAAATCACCATTATTAGTATGGTAGTATTTAAGTAGATTAAACTTGATTTTTTTTCTACTTTATGATATAATATACGCACTTTTAGGGGGAATGTTAAGTGAGTAGTTTTGTTATTGAAAAAGATAGTTTAATGAAAGTTAAAAAGGTTTCAAATAAGAAGGAAATACAAAATAAAAAGAGATGGACTTCCTTTCTTTGTACTTTTGGTATTTTCACTATGATTACTATTAGTAGTTTGATTGGATTATATTTGATTACTAAGAATATTTATGTAATTAATATTTGGCCAATTACTTTAATATTAGTAAGTATTTGTGTAGTTTACTGTTTTATTAGTGATTTGAGAATTCTTTTAAAAAAGAAGAAGTATAATAAAAAGACAAAGATAGTTAATAATAAGAAACTTATTTTTAATATTTAGAAGCAATGCTTCTTTTTTTGTTGTATAATGTAGTTGGTTAGGAAGTGGATTATGAGATTTGTAGTAGAAAACTTAGATGATTTTGGAAGAGGGATTATTTATTTAGATAATAAAATTACTTTTGTTAGTAATACTTTAATAGGAGAAGAGATTGAGGTTTTAGATTATAGGGAATCAAAAAAGTATAATGTTGTAACTGAGTTTAATTTTATTAAGAAAAACAATGATAGGGTAGATAGTGAGTGTCCTTATTTTAATGAATGCGGTGGTTGTCAATTAAGACATATGAGTATTAAGACACAGCTTAAATATAAAGATACTAAAGCTTTAAATATAATGAGAAAGTTTGCTAAGATTGATAATAATATTAATAAGATTGTTAATTGTAATAGTGATTATTATCGCAATAAAATTGTTTTACATATCAATGGTGATAAAATTGGATTTTATAAAGATGGTTGTAAAGACTTAGTAATAATTGATAAATGTCTGTTAGTAAATTCTAAAATCAATGACTTTATATTAAGGATTAAGAGATTTATAGTAGATAATAAAAATTTAACTGAAGCGATTATTAGAGTAGTTAACGATAAAATAATGATTGCTTTTGTAGGGGAAGTAAATAGTTTGGTACTTAGTAATTATTTCGATGTTGATTCTTTATACTTGAATGGTGTATGTATTAAAGGAAATGAAGTGTTAGAAGAAATTATTTTAAATAAGAGATTTGTTGTTTCTTTGGAATCTTTTTTTCAAGTTAATAAAGATATGACAGAAATTATATATCAGAAGATAATTGATTATGTTAAAGAGTTAGGTGCTTCTAATGTATTAGATCTTTATTGTGGTACTGGTACAATTGGAATGTTAGTTAGCGATTATGTTAATACTGTTGTTGGTGTAGAAGTAGTTGAAAAGGCTGTAAATGATGCAATTATTAATAAGGATTTAAATGAAGTTAAAAATATTTCTTTTCAAAAAGCAAGAGTAGAGGAATTAGAAATTAATGATAGTTTTGATACTGTTATTGTTGACCCTCCAAGAAAAGGATTAGATAAAAAGGTTATTGATAATTTACTTGAGAATAAGTATAAAAATATTATTTATATGTCTTGTGATTTAGTCACTTTAGCTAGAGATATTAATTTATTGAGTGAAGTTTATGAAGTAAAAGAAATGAGTACATATGATATGTTCCCTAATACATATCATGTAGAAACAGTTTGTTTATTAAAAAGAATATGATATAAGTGAAAGATGGAGATAAGATGTTGCGAATTAATAGTGTTAAAATTCATGAAAATTTAAGTGAAAATAAATTAATTGATAAAGTTTTATTGAAATATAAGATTAAAAGAGAAGATTTAATTAGTTTTTCAATTGTAAAGAAGTCAATAGATGCTAGAGATAAAAGTAAGGTACATTTTGTTTATAATATAGAGTTAGAAGTTAATAATGAAAACAGTTATATTTCTAAAGATATAGTTAAAACAAACCCAAAAATGGATTTAAAAATTAAACAAGTTAGTGTTCCTAGTCCAATTATTATAGGGGCAGGTCCTGCTGGATTGTTTTCTGCTTTATACTTAGTAGAATCTGGTGTTAATCCAATTGTTCTTGAGCAAGGAGAATGTGTTGAAAATAGAAAAAAAACAGTCTTAAAGTTTATGGAAGAAGGACTTTTGAATCCTTTGTCTAATATTCAATTTGGTGAAGGTGGTGCTGGTACTTTTTCTGATGGTAAGTTAACTACTAATGTCAATAGTCCTTATAATAAGTATATATTAGAACAATTGGTTAGATTCGGTGCACCAGAAGAGATATTGTATATGACTAAACCTCATTTAGGTACTGACAATTTAATTTCTATTGTTCGTAATATTCGTGAATATATAATTAGTAAGGGTGGTATTATTAAGTTTAATACTAAGGTTATTGATTTTGTGATAGAAGATAATAAAGTTATTGGTGTTGTTACTAATAGTGGTAGTTTTGCTTGTTCTTCTGTTATACTGGCAATTGGTCATAGTTCTTATGATACTTTTGAATGTCTTGATAAGCTCGGGTTTGATATGGTTTGTAAGAATTTTTCTGTGGGTGTTAGGATTGAACATTTACAAGAGTGGATTGATGTTTCACAATATGGAACTGTTACTAAATTAAAACTTCCTAGTGCTGAATATAAACTTGCTTATCATAATAAAGATAGATCTTGTTATACTTTTTGTATGTGTCCAGGTGGTGTAGTAGTAGCTAGTAGTAGTGATAACAATAGTATTGTTACTAATGGTATGAGTTATTATAGTAGAAATGGTGTGAACGCTAATAGTGCTTTACTTGTTAATATTACACCTGATGATTATTACGTTAACTCTGTTCTTGATGGTGTTAAATTTCAAAAAGAATTGGAAAGAAAAGCTTTTGTTTTAGGTGGGAATAATTATAATGCTCCAGTTCAACGAGTTGAGGATTTTATTTCTGGGAAAAAAAGTGAGAGTTTAGGTATTGTAAAACCTAGTTATACACCAGGGGTTACTCTTAGTGATTTGAATACTATTTTACCAACTTATGTTAGTGATACTCTAAAGAGAAGTCTTGTATATTTTGATTCTAAAATTGTTAATTTTGCTCATCCTGATGCTGTTTTGACAGGTGTTGAGACGAGGAGTTCTTCACCTGTTACAATTGTTCGTGATGAGAAGTTGATGTCAAATATTAAAGGTGTTTATCCTTGTGGTGAAGGTGCAGGGTATGCTGGTGGTATTATGAGTGCTGCTATTGATGGTATTAAATGTTCTGTGGCATTAATTAATAATGATTAGTAAAGAGAGATTTATTTCTCTTTTTATTTTCTTAAAATATGTTATACTTGTAATAGATAAGTGAGAGTGACTTATACTTTATAGTAAAGGAGGTGTAATGATGAAAAAATTTGGAATGGGATTTTTAGCTGTTATGTTAGTTGTAGTACTTGCTGGTTGTACTGGTGGTAAAACTTTAACTTGTACATTTGATGAAGAAGACATGATGAGTGGTTCTGTTACTATGAATTTTGATGGTGAAGATAAACTTGAAAAATATTCGTTAGAAACAGTAATGGATTTTGGTATGGATTTAGGTGAAGAGTATGCTGCTGATATGTGTGCTGATTTCGAAGATCAAGATGGAGTTAGTTGTGAAGCTGAAGTAGACGGTACTGCTATTAAAATGATGTTGGATATTGATTTTACTAAAGCAAGTGACGAAGTAAAAGAAGAACTTTCAGGAGAATCTGATAATTATGCTGATATTAAAGCAGAATTAGAAGATGAAGGGTATGAATGTAAATAAAAAAGAATCTTTTGATTCTTTTTTTTATCGATCATAAACACCAAATATCATTCTATCGACTGCTATTTGAAGGTATGATATAGCATACCAAGTATTGTAATCTACTATACCGGTTTGTTCTAAATCAAAGACACTTTGGAATTTTTCGACTGATGTTTTTGTTTGTTCATCATATTGACCATTGGGATTAGTGATTTGAATTAATCCTGGGTAATTTCCCCTGATGATATTTATTTGATTTTGTATTTTTTTTACTTCTTCACCACATGTACCTAAAGTTAGATCGTAACCAGGAAAAGAAGTAGGAAGACCAGTTTGATACTTTGCTGTTTCAATTAAAATATTATCTCCGTAGTAGTACTTTAATATTTCTTCTGCACTTTTGCCAGCTAAACCTAAATCATTTGAACCCCACTGCCATAACCATCCTTCGTTTTGTAATTTATCACCATCACAGTATTGAGCTAGTAGTGGTTCGTCTTTATTAGTTCTTTTAACATACTTTAAAACTAATTCGTCTACTGTATTAGAAATAGAATCATAAATAGTTTTACCAATAGTATATTTTTGATCGTATGCTGTTACTGAAGTTATGGTAAATTGATAACCTTTTGATGGATACCATTCTGTATATATACGATTAAGAGTAAAAGACATTATGGCTATTATATTGGCAATTAATGTTTCTTTTGGCCAAGTAGGGTAGATTTCACTCGAAGCAACATTTTTGATGTAATCAGAAAACCTAACAGTATAATTAGGGCTTTTAGAAGAATCTGGTGTGCCATCATGTACTATAATATATTCTGGTATGATAACTTCATTTAAAACAATTGAACTAGTAGTATTACTTTTATTATCGTATTTAGGAGAATAATCTCCACTTAAAGCAATTGGTGGGATAGATGTTTCAACTACTTCTTCTGATAAATCATCATTAGCATTCATTATTACTTCTTGTTTAGCTGTTATGGTAGGAAATATTTCAATGTTTCGTATTATTACTGTGGTCATTCCTAGTTTTGATACTTCAATGTCATATAACTTATATGGATCTTGTTGATTTGGCTTCAGTGAATTTTCAATATTTGTACTCTCTAGAGGGATATTTATAGTTTGTCCTGATTCATCTGTTAAGAATGTTTCGTTTGTATTTAGTACTTTAATACTAGCGTCTTTAATTGGCTGAGAAATAGAATCGGCATAAACATATACTTTTAAATAACCTTCGTTCATATAATCATCTCCTTTTTAAAGATATGCAATAAATAGTTAGATTAAACATACAATGTAATATTGGGAGTGATATTATGAATGATTTAGTTTATGGAGAT
>CAYJBD010000027.1:0-7935 GCA_964368465.1 uncultured Muribaculaceae bacterium | reverse complement strand
GTATGATAAGGAGAGATAAAATGAAGAGAATGTTAAAAAACAAAAAAGGATTTACGTTGATAGAATTATTGGCAGTTATTGTTATCTTAGGGATATTAATGATAGTAGCAATTCCTGCGATTGGTTCTATTACAGAAAATGCTAGAAAAAACACATATGAGTCTAATGCAAGGGCGCTTGCTTCTGGGTTGAGAAGAGAATTATTGATTGGTGCGACAGATGGATCTGCTACTAATTGGGATCCGTTACCAACTTCGGGTCCTAGATCTTATAATATTATTGATAGTACAGGTGTATCTGCTGTTAACTTAGAACAAGGTGGTTCTGAAAGTCCTTATGGAAGTCCATATGATGTTACAAGTAAAATTAGAATAACAGCCTCGTATTCAAGTGCTCAAATAGTTGAATATAAATATGAAATTTGTATATTAGATAATTTAGGAAATGGCACTGTTGATAGTGATGGTGATCCTGTGTATGTTGATGAAAATGATTTATCTACTGCATCCTTTGGTAAAGCTACTGCTGGTGAAGCAGCTGTTTGTCCTTAGTAATTTAATTATAAGCATCTTTACTGATGCTTTTTTCTTTGCCTTTTGGTATAATATTATTGTTAGGAGTTATTATGTTGTATATAGGAAGTCATGTGTCTTTTAAGAAAGATACACAATTATTAGGATGTGTTAGAGAAAGTGTTTCTTATGGTGCGAATGCTTTTATGTTTTATACTGGGGCACCACAAAATACTATGAGATATGCTATTTCTGATAGTTTAACAATAGAAGCATATAATTTGATGAAGGAAAATAATATTAAACTTGAGAATGTAGTAGTACATGCTCCTTATATTGTTAACTTATCAAATAACAGTGATATGAGTAAGTATGAGTTTTCTATTAATTTTTTGATACAAGAGTTAGAACGTTGTGAGCAACTTGGGGTGATGAAGCTAGTACTTCATCCTGGCAGTCATGTTGGTCTTGGTAGTGAGTTAGGGATCAAAAACACAATTAAAGCATTGAACAAAATACTTCCTACTACTAATGTTATGGTTTTGATAGAAACAATGGCTGGTAAGGGTAGTGAAATAGGTAAATCATTTGAAGAAGTTAAAATGATTATAGATGGTGTTTTAGATAAAAGTAAGATTGGTGTTTGTTTAGATACTTGTCATATACATGATGCTGGTTATGATGTGAGTAACTTTGATGTTGTTTTAGATTCCTTTGATAGTATAATTGGACTTAATTATTTAAAATGTCTTCATATTAATGATAGTAAGAATATAATGGGTGCTTCTAAAGATAGGCATGAAAATATTGGTCATGGTAATATTGGTTTTGATTCAATGATTTCTATTATTTATAATGAGAGAATTAAAAATGTTCCTAAAATATTAGAAACACCATATATAGATGGCGTTAAGGCTCCTTACAAAGAAGAAATAGAAATGATTAAAAATAAAGAGTTTAAAGACATATTAAAAGTATAGTTTCCTATACTTTCTTTTTTTGATTTCCTTTTAGAAATTTTTCGTAATTTGTAATGCATATAGCATAATTAGAGAAAATCGGTTTTGATATAAGGGAACCTAATTCTCCATAATAACTATTAGGGATGAATGTTGGTATTTTGCATTTAACTAATTCTAAATTATATTCAGGAAGTTCACTTTGTTCGTTTTTTAACCAAACTTTCGCTTGTTCTTTAGAAATATGACGTGCTCCTAGAATAGCGCCTTTTTCAGGGATAGTAATTATGTCGTTATCAAAATCAAATCTTATGTTGTGATCTTTATATAAACATAAATCAAAAAGTGATACTTGATGTTCATCAATACTTTTTTTAACTCCTTGTAAAAATAATGTTTCATAAGTAAAAGTAGTTGAAGCTTTTAAGCTCTTTAAAATATTGTGTTCTTCTTTTTTCATAGTTGTACCTCTTAGATAAATAATAACAAATAATTCTTGTTTTGTCATTATAAATCATACTTATTTTTATATTCTAAATATAGATTTCGTAGTAAATTATAAGAAAAACTATTTATTTCTTGTTTTATAATATTCCATGTTGTTTGATTGTCATTATAAAGATCTTGCCAGTTTGTTTTTAAAATATTATAAATTATTTGTTGTTCTTTTGATGATAACTTTATAGAGTGAGTTGTATTTAGGTTATTTATATCTGCTAGCGTAAGATTTTTTATATAGTTATTAATTATCATTTTATACATAGTTTCCTCCAATTAAAATTATGCTTATAAGATTTAAAAAATGATTCAAACTATTAATGGTGATATGATGAGAGGTCGTTATTTATTTTTTTTATTTTTAATGATTAGTCTTTTTGGTTTTATTAGTTATCGTCTTTTTGAAATGATGATTATTAATAGAGATTATTATAATGAAGAATTAGCTTTTTTGAGTTATGATTTAGTTACTTTGGATAGTGCACCTAGAGGAAGAATATATGATCGTAACTATAATTTGTTAGTAGATAATCAAAGTATTAAAACAATTACATATAAAAGTTTAGAAGAAGTTTCTATTGGTGAAGAAATTGAAATGGCATATGAAATCAGTGGTGTTTTAGAACTTGATTATGAAAAACTCAGTAATAGAAATTTAAAAGAGTTTCATTTAGATTTACTTGAAGATAGTGGTGATTCATTGATTAGTGAAGAAGAGTGGAATTTATATAATATGAGGAAGTTAACTGATAGTAATATATATGAAATGAAATTAGAAAGAATTAGTGAGGATGAGTTAAGTGTTTATACTTTAGATGATAAAAAAGCTGCTTATTTATATTATTTAATGAATAATGGTTATTCTTATGAAGTGAAAGTTATTAAAGATAGTAATGTTAGTGATTTAGAATATGGTTTTATAGGAGAAAATTTAGATAGATTTTTAGGGTTTGATACTGATTTATCTTGGGATAGAGTTTATTTATATGATGATACGTTTAGAAGTATATTAGGTAATGTAAATAGTATTCCTTATGAAGACAAAGATTATTATTTGAAAAATGGTTATAGTTTGAATGATAGAGTTGGTACTAGTTATTTAGAATTTCAATATGAGGATTATTTAAAGGGTTCTAAAGCTGTTTATCAACAAGTTAGTCAAGATGAGTTAGTATTAGTATCAGAAGAGTTAAGGGGCAATGATATAGTTTTATCAATTGATATTAATTTACAAAAAGAAATAGAGGATATATTAGAAGAAGAATTGCTGATTACTAAGGGTGAGCCTTATACTGATTATTTTAATAGAGCGTTTGTGGTGATTAGTGATCCTAATAGTGGTGAGATATTAGCAATGGCTGGTAAACAGATTATTTATGATGGAGATAATTATACTTTTGTTGATTATATACCTGGTGTTTTAACTTCTCCGATGACAGTAGGGAGTGTTGTTAAAGGAGCTTCTATGTTAGTAGCTTATAACGAAGGAGTGATTGATTTTGGAGAAGTTATATATGATGATTGTGTTAAATTAGCTGGAGTTAAAGAGAAGTGTTCTTGGAGTAAACTTGGATATATAAATGATATAGAAGCACTTGCTTTATCTTCTAACGTTTATCAGTTTAAAGCAGCTATTGAAATAGCAGGTTCTTCTTATAGTTATAATATGCCATTTAGTATTTCTAATGATGCTTTTAATATTTATAGAAATACTTTTCATGAATTTGGATTAGGTGTTAAAACAGAAATAGATTTACCTATAGAGAGTCTTGGATATAATGGTAATGATGAAGAGTCCGGCTTATTACTTGATTATGTTATGGGTCAATATGAAACTTATACACCAATACAACTTAGTCAATATATAAATACAATTGCTAATAATGGTAATAGGCTTCAACCAACTTTACTTAAAGAAGTTAGGAAAAGTACTAGTGAAGATGCAATAAGTGATGTTGTAATATATAATCAAGAGAGCGTTTTATTAAATCAAGTAACTACTACTAGTGATAATTTAGATAGAGTGAAAGAAGGGTTTAGTGCTGTTATGACTAGCAGTTATGGGCTTGGAAAATGGCACGCTAACGTTAGTTATGACTTTGCCGGTAAGACAGGCACCTCTCAAAGTTTCATTGATAGTGATGGGGATGGGGTTATTGATAAAGAAACAATAAGTACTGCTTTTATTGGCTATGCACCTAGTGATAATCCAAAAGTTAGTATAGTGGTTACAACGCCTGATAGTGCAATGCCTGATACTTTTTCAATTTATAACTCTAAAGTTAATATTAGAATAACAAAAAAAGTAACTGATCTTTATTTTGATAAATATCAATAAAATAGTAAATTTTGTTTGTAAAATTTAGTTTTTTTTGTTATAATACTGATAGACCAAGGAGGGATAGTATGGCAAAAGTAGGAAATAGACAAAATAAAACACTAGTTTGTAGCGTTTGTAAAGAAGAAAATTATCGTGATGAACGTAATGTTAAAAATACAACAGATCGTCTTAAATTAAATAAGTATTGTTCAAGATGTAAACAACATACTGAACACGTAGAAAAGAAATAAGTTTATACTTATTTTTTGATTTATAAGGAGAGTATATGTTAAATTCAAATGATTTTAAAAATGGTATTAGTATTAAGATTGATAATGATATATTTACTATAGTAGATAGTTTACATGTTAAACCTGGTAAAGGGGCGGCGATTGTAAAAGCTAAACTTAAGAATTTAAGAACGGGTTCTACTATTGAAAAAACATTTAATGCTGGTATTAAAGTAGAAACAGCTAGAATTGAAAAGAAACCAATGCAGTTTTTATATTCTATGGGTGATAGTTATTGCTTTATGAATATGAATGATTATGAGCAAGTTGAGTTACCTGCTTCTTCATTAAAAGAAGAATCTAAATTTTTGAAAGAAAACTTAGAAGTAGAAATTATTTTCTTTGAAGGAGAAATGTTAGGTGTTAACTTACCAGATAAGGTTTCTTTAACGATTACTGAAACTGAACCTGGTGTTAGAGGTAATACTTCTAGTACTGCTATGAAGGATGCGACTTTAGAAACAGGGCATTTAATAAGAGTTCCTTTGTTTATAGAACAAGGTGAAGTAGTGTTAGTTTCTACATCAGACGGAAAATATGTTTCAAGAGCATAGTAAACTTCTATTAAAATAGAAGTTTTTTTATTGTTTAAATTTTGTTTTGGTGATATACTAATAATAGAAAAATAGGTGATGATATGAAACAATGGAATAGAAAAGTAAAAAAGAAATTAAATGAAAGTAGTAATAATAATTACGTTGAAGTTAGTAGTTTTAAAGTAAGTAAATTAACAAGAAGAGAATTTATTTTAACTATTTTAACTGTATTGACGATTACTTCTTTTACATTAGGTTCTTCATATGCTTTATTTAGTGATACTGAGTTAAGTAGCAACTATAATATCATAGAATCTGGTGATTTAGAAATTACTTTTGAAAATGATAGCAATGGTATTGGAAATTTACTTAATTTAAATGGTGCTTATCCTATTAATGATGTCGATGGGATGAATACTAATGGATATTCATTCAAAATTACTAATACAGGGAGTTTAGCAGCTTCTTATAAAATAAAAATAATCAATGATACAGGAATGATTGCTGCTAATGATGTGGCGGGTAATTTAATAGATCACAGTAACATTAAAATTAGTATTGATGGTAGTGACCCGGTTTTACTTAGTAGCTTTGCAAGCAATGATTATATTGTTGATATGGGTGTTGTTAATGCTCTCACTAGTAATACACATAATATTAAGATGTGGATTGATGAGACTGCGGATAATGATATTCTTGGTAAGAGTTATCATGGGAAAATAGTTGTTGAGGCTGAACAATATGATGGAAAGTATTTAGATGATTTAGGGTTAATTGTAGAAATGAACGGAGCTAATCCTTTGAATATAGAGCAAGGTTCGGTGTTTACTGATCCTTCGGTTGTTGATGCTACTAATGTTGAAGTTACTTATGAATATTGTAATGCTAGTGGTGTATGTAGTGCAGTTACTAGTATTGATACTAATGTACCTGGAGCATATTTAGTTTACTATACTAAGAAAACTAATAATGATAATGATGGTGTTACTGTTAGAAGTGTTTATGTTTTTGCTACTGAGGAGACTGGACCTGTATTTACTTTAACTGGTAATAGTGTTGTTACGCAATTAATAAATACAGTTTATACAGATCCTGGTTATAGTGCTAATGATGCAGTGGATGGTAATGTGACTGCTAATATGGTTGTTAGTAGTAGTCCTAATATTGCAATAGAGGGAAGTTATTTAATTAAATATATTGCTAGTGATAATAGTGGTAATTATACTATGGCTACTAGAATAGTGGAAGTTGTTTCAAAACTACCTACAGCAGAAAATTGTTTTGCTTTTTCTAGTAATACGATTACATCTTATAGTACTGCTTGTCCAGTTGATGTAGTTTTACCACGAAGAATAAATAATAGTGCAGTACTTAATATAGGGTCTGCTGCGTTTACACCAGTTGCATATTTTGATCCTGATACTGATGAACCAATTCTTAAACCAGATCCATTGAAAATTGAAAGTGTCGTTATACCGAATAGTGTCTTATTTATTAATGATTTTGCTTTTCTTGGATATGCAGATGATCAAGATAATGGTTTAGGAACGCTTGAATCCGTTGTGATGGGAGATGGTGTTCATACTATAGGTACGCTAGCTTTTTCCTATAATGCTATTTCTTATCTAGAATTAAGTAGTGGATTAACTTCAATAGGATGGCATGCATTTAGAATTAATCAGTTAAGTAAAGTAGTTTTTCCTGAAAATTTAGTTACGCTTAGTGAAAGTGTATTCGCTAATAATAAAATTGAGGAATTTGAACTTAACGATAATATTACAACTTTACCTGTTGGAA
This sequence comes from uncultured Muribaculaceae bacterium, assembly GCA_964368465.1. Lineage (GTDB taxonomy): Bacteria > Bacillota_I > Bacilli_A > RF39 > UBA660 > CARZYU01. Next base: position 1,023 of record CAYJBD010000027.1, on the reverse strand, counting down.
CTTTTGCTCATAATGAATTAACAGAAGTTGTTTTGCCTGAAAATATTACGACAATAGGAATTTCTGTTTTTGGTAATAACAATATATCTAAGTTGACTTTAAGTTCTAATATTACTACAATACCTACTGAGGCGTTTGTTTATAATAATTTACAAGAGTTGATTATTCCTAATTCGGTCACTACAATTAACATTAATGCGTTTGCTTCTTCTAATATTGAAAAGTTAACTTTAGGTGATAATGTCCAATCAATTGGTAACTATGCATTCGGTGGTAATGCAATTGAAAGTGTAACTATACCAGCTAGTGTTACTACTTTAGGACATTCAGTGTTTTTAGATAATGAAATTTCATCTGTTAAAGTATTAGGTAAAAATTCGGAGAGTGATTTTACTTCGGCAGGTACTAATTGGTATGGTATAGCTACTGTTGAATATATACCGTAGAAGGAGATAATATGGAAGAGAAGAAAGTAAAAGAATATAAAGTTCCTCCTGTAGTAGTTATTATTACTATTATTGTTTTAGGTGCTTTAATGGCTTTGCCACAAGTACTTAGAATAGTTATGCCAGGGGAAGAAGAAGAAGTTTTTGAAGATGAGTATATTAGTTTAAACTGTCTTAAAACTATTGATAGTGGAATATATAGTAGTATTGGAGTTAATACTCTTTATTATAATAAAGATATGGTAACTTTAACTATTGTTTATAACATTAATCCTAATGGCGGTAGTGAAACTGTTAGTACATTATTGCCAGAGGGAAATGATATTCCTTTTGTATATGATGGTGTTGAAATAGTGGAAAATGAAACTTCTAAAACTTATAAAGTATCTAATAATATTTTATTGACACTTAACAATCAATATTTAACTAATTTATCTAATCCGCTTGATGAACAAAAAATTAAAATAGAAGCAGATGGATATATATGTAATCAAATAACTGGCTAATGCTAGTTATTTTAATTATACAATTAATTCTTTTTAACATATACATACTATAGATAAGTGAGGGGATAGTA
>CAYJBD010000026.1:227-7940 GCA_964368465.1 uncultured Muribaculaceae bacterium | reverse complement strand
ATAAGTTATTTGAATGCTAGTACAGAACTTATTAATTATGAAATTGAAGAGAGTAAGATGATACTTAATTTATCAGACCACGTTTTAGTAGATGATGATTATATATTAGAAGAAGTTATTTATTCAATAGGATATAGTATATTAGATAACTTTAATATTAGTGAAGTATATTTAGAAGTAGAAGGTAATTTATTAGCTACTTTTGATGAAGAAGGGGTTATTTATAAATAATCTTTTTTTATTGTAATAGGAAATATGTTTTGGTATACTGTTCTTATAGTAGGTGAGTGTATGAAGAGAATGAGACTTTATATATTGTTTTTAGTACTAGGAATAATAATGATAGTGAGTGGGACTAGTTATGCAATATTAACTTTGGTATTAGAAGGAACTAGTGAGAATGTAGTAAGAACTGGTAGTTTAGCTATGACTTTAACAGAGAGTAATTCTATTAGTCTTAGTAGTGTTGTTCCAATAAGTGATGAAGAAGGATTACTAGGAACATCATTTAGTTTTAGTGTGGAGAATACTGGTGATATAGAAGCAGGATATAAAATATATTTAGAAGATTTGGCTTTAGAAGTAGGAGAGAATAGATTTCCTAATACAGATATAAGATATGAATTAAGGATGAATGATCAAAGATATGGTTTAACTAATTTAGAGTTAAATAATACAGAGATATATGTAGGAAATATAAATCCATTAGAAACAGTAGAATTTGAACTTAGGTTATGGATAGACTATGATGTAACATATATAGAACCAAATTCAGTACATAGAAGTAAGATAAGAATAGAAGCAACACAAGAGTTAGCGTATACACCTGAAAGTTGTTTTGAGTTTAGTAATAATACAATAACAAATTATAAGGGTGGATGTCCGAAGAATGTAGTAATACCACCAACAATAAATGGTGAAGATGTACTTACTATTGGTGAGTTTTCTTTTGCGCCAGTTATTCTAGATGCAGAAACTGGAGATCTGGTTGAAAAGCCAAGTCGTGTATTAATAACTAGTATAGTAATACCAGATAGTGTTGTCGCGATTGGTGACTATTCTTTTATATCTAGTTTTGATGCATGGAAATTTCCAAGTCATTTGACATATGTGAAATTTGGAAAAAGTGTGGAAAGTATAGGGTTAGCTGCTTTTTTTGATAATCAAATAGTAGATTTAGTAATACCTGATAATGTTGTGACAATTGATCCGTATGCTTTTTATTCTAATCAAATTTCATCTTTAGCATTAGGTAGTGGTGTTTCAACCATAGACAGTTATGTTTTTGGTGATAATCAAATAGTGAATTTAGTGATACCAGATAATGTTACAGTAATTAAAGAATTTGCTTTTTCGTTTAATCAAATTAATAATATAGTAATACCTGATAGTGTTACATCGATTGGAGTACGCGCTTTTAGTGACAATCCAATATTTACAATTAGTTTACCTAATACTTTGGTGGATTATCGTCACATATTAGGTGTGAGTTCTTTATGCGATGAATCTTCTGATAGTATTATAGTTAGAGGAATTCATAATTATGATATAACTGCAATATGTATGGAATGAGACTAATTTTAAAATTTAAGGTATGAGTGATTGAGATCTGTTCTTAGGTCTTTTTTCTTGCATATTTTTTCTAAATATGATATAATTAGCCAATGTTGAAAAGGGGTTTTTGATGAAAAATATAGAGAAAGTTAGTTTAGGGATTAGTACATTTATAGATAAATCTAAAAATATATATGATTGTTATAATAAACTAACTATGATAGAACTTAATTATACGAAGTACTCTAATGAATTTATAGAATGTGTTGAAGAGTTGAAACAATTAATAGTAGAAGAAGATCAGTTGTATAGTGATGAAGATATACTTAATCAAGAAGAAATAGATCAATTATATGATGATCTTTGTAAATATAAAATTGATTTTAGTTTAGTTGATTTATTGATTGATGATAATATTAATCTTCCTTATTATAGAGTTATTAATAAACTTTATGATAAGACAAGTAAAGTTAAAGATAATAATGTTTTTGATATTAGAACTAATAGTATGAAGTATGACTTTAATAAAATGGTGTTGATGATGTTGGATATTTCTGTTATGACGTTCTTTCTTCATAGTGATAATAAAGAAGAAGAACTTAATATGATTAAGTATCGTAATAAATACTGTTTTTTAAATAGTGATGTAGAGAAAGAGGAAATTAGTAAAGAATTTGATTTTGATTCTACTCTTAGTTTACGTAGTGATATGTTTAAAGGGAGTAAAATTAGTAGAAATAGTGCTTTTATTCCAGATATGATTACTGATGTAATGAAAAGTTTATATATAGATGAGTATAGTGAAGATATGGATGAGAAATTTAAGTTTGTTCCAATTAAATTGTTTTTACTTGGGTCATTGATTCCACTTTGTAATGAAAGAGAATTAGGCTTAATAAACCGATATAGAGAATATAACTTAAGTAATGGTAGTTTAGAATTAGTAGATGATATGATAGAAGAAAATATTAATAAAAATGTTATTTTAAACAATAGATTGGAAAGAATTGAACCGTCTAAACAAATGGTTAAAGTAATAGAGAGAACTTATAATAATAATATTAGGGATAACGGTTAGGTGAGTAGTTTATGATAAAAATATTGATTGATAATGCTAAAGAGATAGATTCTTTATATAGTAGATTAGCTTCTAATGAGTGGAAGTTTGGGGTGGATTCTGATAATTATAAAAGTGTTAAGAAATTATTGATTAAAGCAATTGATAAAGAAGATACTATTATTAGATCTTTAAAAGAGCAAGGTCTTTTTAGTAAAGTGATGAATGAAATGAAAAGTATTGGAAGATATTATAGAGATGGTGATAATATCTTTGATGTTATTATTGATAAATATGAATATAGTATTGTTCGTTTACAAGAAAGATTGAATTTAGATGATGAAAGTTTCGTGGAAATGAAAAGGAATAATTTAAATCATTTTAATAGACAAGTAGATATATTTAATCATTTTCTTTTAATTATTGATGATACTATTAACGATGAATTTTCTGAATCTAATACTAAAAAGAATTTAATTGAGTTTAAATATAAATGTATGCATATGATGTCAAGTGAAGAAAAAAGATTTTTAGAAAAGGATTTTTCTGTTGATGAGGTTGTTGTTTTTGGAACTGATATGCTTAAGAATTTAGATGTAAAAGATAGGGATAATTTTAAGAATCCTGTTTCACATATTTTATATTCGACAGTAAGAAGTTTGATGCAAGTACCAAAAGAAGAAAAAGATATAAATGATGCTACTAAACTTAATGCAAGAATCAAATTAATGGTTATGAGAGCAACTTTACCTTTTGCTAGTGAAGAGGATATTGAGTTTTTAAATGAAATCAATACGTTTAATCACTTGAATGCAATGATGAATAGAAGTGTAATTGATACTATTGATGTTTTATTAGATGGAGATAATACACATAAGAATGTACAAAAAGTAATATTAAGTCCTTTCGTAAAAACAAAATTAAATGAAAAAAAAGACTTGAATAAAGATAAAGAATAGTGTATAATTTATTTACTGACTGTGGTTAGTAAATATGTCCCGGTAGCTCAGCTGGATAGAGCAACGCCCTTCTAAGGCGTGGGTCAGGCGTTCGAATCGCTTCCGGGACACCATTAGAAATTACTTGGATTTTCCAAGTTTTTTATTTGTAAATTAAATAAATATAATATATAATATAGGTACTAAAGGAGTGAGATTATGAATAAGGAATTAGCAGATTTATTATTTCCGCATATTAATAAAGATAGAGAATATTATGAAGGTGTTTATCCTAAGAGAGACATGGTAGAAGGATCAGTTGTTACAAGATACGCTCCATCTCCAACTGGGTTTGTGCATATTGGTAATATTTATTCTTCTTATCTTTGTACAAGAATGGCTAAACAGAATAATGGGGTTTTCTTTGTTAGAGTGGAAGATACTGATGGAGAAAGAACAGTTGAAAATGGAATTGAAAATATTTTAACTTCAATTGCTAATTTTAATATTGTTCCTGATGAGAGTTCTGTTATTGGTGGGGAATATGGGCCTTATATTCAGTCTGAACGTAAAGAGATATATCAAACATTTATTAAAGAACTAGTAGAATTAGGTCATGCTTATCCTTGTTTTTGTACTGAAGATAAATTAAACGAAATTAGAAAAGGGCAAGAGTTGAATAAAGAAAGACTTGGGTATTATTCAAGATATGCTCTTTGTCGTAGTCTTAGTTTTGATGATATAAAGAGAAACTTAGAAGAAGGTATTCCTTATGTTATTCGTTTAAAGTCACCTGGGGATTTTAATAAAAGTGTTACTGTTAGTGATTTAATCAAAGGTGATATTACTTTTCCTGAAAATGATTTAGATATCGTTATTATGAAAAAAGATGGTTTGCCAACTTATCATTTTGCTCATGCGATTGATGATCATTTTATGAGAGTAACTCATGTTATTAGGGGAGATGAGTGGGTATCTTCACTTCCTACTCATGTGCAGTTATTTGATGTGCTTAATTTTGAAAGACCAGAGTATGCTCATGTTGCACCACTAACAAAAAAAGAAAATGGGAATACAAGAAAACTTAGTAAAAGAAAAGATCCTGAGTTTAGTGTTAGTTATTATCATGAGATGGGTATTCCTAACGAAGCAGTTAAACTTTATTTAATGACTATTGCTAATTATGATTTTGAAGAATGGTATATAAAAAATCCAACTGAGAGTATCGAGAATTTCACTTTAGATTTTTCAAAGATGCCAGTAGGTGGAACGTTGTTTGATGTTGAGAAGTTAAATAGTGTTTCAAAAATATATTTTTCTAAGTTGAAAGCGATAGATTTATATGATGATTCTTTGAAATACTATGAAGAATATGATAAAGAGTTTGCTAAGTTGATGAAAGATAATAAAGAAGTTATGATTAATTTTTTAAATATTGAAAGAGAAGTTGAACGTCCTCGTAAAGATATTGGTAAATATTCTGATATTAAAAGTGAGTTTTCTTATGTATTTGATGAATTATTCGAAAAAGATGAAGCAAATCTTGATAATAAAGATAAGTATAGTACAGAATTTCTTTCTGCTTATTTAGATGTTTATAATGAAAATGATTCTAAAGAAGAGTGGTTTAATAAAGTAAAAGAAGTAGCTAGTAATTATGGATATGCTACTGATAATAAAGATTATAAAGCTAATCCTGATAAATATGTTGGTAACGTTGCTGCTGCTTGTGAAATGATTAGAGTAGCTGTTACTAATAGAACAATGACACCTGATTTATATGAAATATTAAAATTGTTAGGTAGGGATACTTTAATAAGTAGAAGTAATAAGTTTATAGACAAATTAAAAGCTCTTAATTAGAGCTTTTTTCTTTTAGTAATATTTTTATAGTTAAATCTGTAGTTGCCGTAATTGTATCTTGGTAGTTATTAGACCTGTTGAAGGTTATATTATATTTATTACATATCTTTTCTAGTTCTTCGTTATAGTAATTAAAATATTCTATTAGTGTTGTGTAACTTTTTTTATCTTTCCAAGCTTTTAAATATAGTTTTGGGGTATACATATCTATTGAGAAACCAACTACATATATGCTTGTATTTTGATTTATTTCTTTGATTGTTTTTATTTGTTTTTCTATTCTTTTAATTACGGTATCTATGTGTTTTTTATCTTTCATTAATTCTAGTGCTTCTTTAGTTTTTTTATAGTCTAGGTAAGCATAGAAGAAACTGTGGTCAAACAATTGAAATAAATCATTTATTCCATAAGAATATAATATTAAGCAGTTATTGTTTTTGATTAATTCTTTTAGAGTTATTTCTTCATCTAATTCGATATTACTTGGATTATAATCATCTAATTTAGGCATTCCTATTTTAGTGAATAATGTGTCTCTTGCTTGTTCATTGGCATCTTGTCTTAACTCTTTTAAAGTAGAGATGTTTTTATTTAACATTGTATCAAAGTCTTTAGTTTTATTTAGAAGCATTGAGAAGAGGTTTAAAATATATTTTTTATCATAGTAATTACTTACTTGATATAATACTTGTTGATGTAGACATCTTTTTTTACTGTTTTGATAACTATAGGGGAAGCCTAAATCTTCGCCTATTCCTATTATTACTTTATGACTCATATTTTACCTTTTCATTTTCTTTTTTACTTTTTCTATGAAATAGACACTTGATTTTATTGGTCCATTTGATAAAAATGATGTTTTTGTTTGAGCAATACTTTCTTTTTTATTTAATTTATGAAAATATTTTATAGTTAGTGTTCTAAAATGATCTGGTTCATCAAATATAACTATGTTATCTACTAAGAATTTTTTGAAATTAGTAGGTAATTTATCTATATTTGCCATAGCTGTTTCTCTTAGTGTTAAGTGAGGGGCTTTATAGCTTTCATAATTATAAGTTTGATTAAAGAAGTCTAAACTTCCACTTACAATATTTTTAACTTTATTTGGGTTTTCGGCAAAGGCCATTCTAGTATCTCCGATATATGATAGTGAACATAAATCTGTTAGCATATCAATTGGTTGTGTTCCTTCGTCATTCATTAAAATAGAAGTTATCATAGCGGCTTCTTTATTAAATTTATTAGCTTCTTCAAATTCTTCTTTAGTGATAACTGCTTGAGTAGGTTTTTGTAGTCTAGCTGGTAAATAGAAGTTGTTCCAAGTAGTTAATGCTGTTAGAGTATGATTGTAGTCAGTTATTCCTACTTTGAAAATATATCCATCTTCTTTGATGTTAGTTAGGAACATTGTTTTATTATGTCCACCGCATTTTTCTTTAGTTAAATTTACATAATTTCTTCCTACTAAACTATAATCATTTGCGTTTTTAATTATATTTTCTTGGTTCCATAATTGTAAGTTTTGAACGAAGAATAAGTAATCTAACATGGGCTTATCTTTATCATTATATCCTGTTTGTTTAAAGTGTCCTGATCCATAGCGATATATTACTTCAGCTTTTGGTCTTTTCTCGATTAATTGTTTTTCTGCTTCTTTAATATTGTTCATAATTTCTCCTGTTTGTGTATTATTTTACTATAAGTTAGTTAAAAAAGACAATTAAAAAGTAATAATTATTGTTACAATGGCCTTTTTATGTTAATATTTATATAAAGATGTGTACTAGTTGCATATTCTAAAGTAGGGTGAGAAAAATGAGAGTAATTATATCTGCGGGTGGGACTGGTGGTCATATTTATCCTGCTTTAGCAATTATAAATAAAATAAAAGAGAAGTGTCCTAATAGTGAAATATTATATATAGGGACAACTGATCGTATGGAAGCTTCTATTATTCCTGATAGGGGTATTCCTTATGTTGGCATTGAAATGAAAGGTCTTAACCGTAAGAATCCTTTTGCTAATATTAGTGTTTTTTCATGCTATTTAAAAGCTATAAAGAAAGCTAAGAGTGTTATTAAAGACTTTAATCCTGATGTAGTTATTGGAGTTGGTGGTTATATAACCGCACCTGTTATTTATGCTGGTAAAAAATTGGGGGTTAAGACAATTATTCACGAACAAAACTTAATACCTGGTTTATCTAATAAAATGCTTAGTAAATATGCTGATAAGATATGTGTATCCTTAGAAGAATCTTTAGAGTATTTTCCTAAGGAGAAAAGTATTTATACAGGT
>CAYJBD010000026.1:0-217 GCA_964368465.1 uncultured Muribaculaceae bacterium | reverse complement strand
ATAAGACTAGTTTAGGTCTTAGTAATAGTCGTAAGTTAGTACTTATTGTTATGGGGTCACTTGGTTCTTTAACAATTAATAATCGCTTAAAAGAAATAGTAATGGCTTTTGATAAGAAGACTTATGAAGTTATGGTAGTTACTGGTAAGAATTATTTTGATTCTTATAAAGATATAAAAGTCCCTAGTAATGTATTTGTTGGACCTTATTTAGATAA
>CAYJBD010000025.1:0-8120 GCA_964368465.1 uncultured Muribaculaceae bacterium | reverse complement strand
GAAATTTAACTAACTAGAAATGGTTAGTTTTTTAGTGTATAATGAATTAAAGGAGTAAATTATGGAAAATAAATCACATTTTGATGGTGGTCTTTTACAGTTAATAGGATGGAGTATTTTAGGATTCTTAATTACTATATGTACCCTAGGTATTTGTTATCCTTGGGCTTTATGTATGGTGTATAACTGGAAAATTAAACATACTGTTATTGAAGGAAAGAGATTGAAGTTTAATGGATCAGCTATTGGACTTTTTGGCAATTGGATTAAATGGTTATTATTATGTATTATTACTTTAGGTATTTATAGTTTTTGGTTAGGTATAGCTTTAGAAAAATGGAAAGTAAAACATACTACTTTTGTTGATTAGTTCATGTTGAACTAAGTTTCTACATAATGAAGATACTCAATTAGGAGGTGTCAATTTGAATAATACGCCTCCTTAATCATATCTAATATCAATAAAACTGAAAAAAGAAATAATTGTGATACAATGACTAAAGAGGTGCAAAATATGGTAAAACTTGTATTAAGTTTTTTAACAATTTTAATTTTAAGTGCTGCTACTGGTTGTAATGTCTCGTTTGAAGAATTAGAAGATATTACTTACCCATATCCAGATAGTAAGGAAGTCATAATGACTCTAGAGGAATACAAGTTACTTGAAACAGGTATGAGTATAGATGAAGTTTGGGAAATTATCGGAGGGAAATGTACATCGACTGCTCTTACAGACTTAGGTATGGGAGAAGAATATATTACTGAAAGCTATGGATGTAATGGCAATGGACAAGTAGGAGCTAATGTTATATTAATGTTTCAAGGTAACAAGTTGATAACCAAAGGACAAACTGGTTTAAAATAAGTATGGAGGAAAAGATGGAAACAAAAATAATTTATTTTGTACATGGTACAACCTATGATAACGCCACTGAAAAGTGTAGTGGATGGAAGCAAGTTGAATTAAATGATTTAGGTAAAGAGCAAGCTAAAAAATTAGGAGAAACGATTAAAGATATTAAATTTGATGTTATCTTTACTTCTGATTTAGTTAGAGCAATTGATTCATCAAATATTATTTGGCCAAACTATGAAAAAATCCAAGATGCAAGACTTAGAGAATGTAACTATGGTGATTATGATGGTGAATCAAAAAATCTTGTAGTATATGAAGAACATATAGATGAGCCTTTCCCAAATGGAGAATCACTAAAAGATGTTGAAAAAAGAATCATAAACTTTATTGAAGATATAAAGAAAAACTATTCAGGGAAAACAGTTGCTATTGTCGCTCATAGAGCACCACAATTAGCCCTAGAAGTTTTAACAAAGAAAATCAGTTGGGAAGAAGCTAATGAAAATGATTGGCGCAAAACTAAAAACTGGCAACCAGGATGGGAATATATAATTAAGTAAAAATATAAAACAACAACAAATAATTATAAATAAATTAATTCATCATGAATTAATTTTTTTTGTAACCTTTTCCTATATAATAGTATCTATATAGTGAACATGTTCAATTAGGAGGTATCAATTTGAATAATAATCTGCAAATCAATATAGACTTAATAATAGAAGAATATTCAAACTATCTTTGGAAAGTAATAAATAATTTAAATAGTACTCATTTATCAATCGAAGATAAAGAAGAAATATTATCAGATACATTCTATTTGTTTTGGAAAAACAGTGATAAGGTAGAAACTAATATAAAATCATATTTAAGTAAAATAGCAAAGAATTTATGTTATCGAAAATTAAAACAAAAAGAAATAGAACTAGAATATTCAGATGACAAATTAGTAATTACTGATAATGATTATTTAAAAACAATTATATTAAATGATAGTATAAGTAAGTTATCTGAAGAAGAAAAACTGATTTTGAATATGCACTATACTTATGGATACAAAGTAAAAGAAATTGCTAAAATATTAAAAATAACTTCTACCAATGTAAAAGTAAGGTTATATAGAATAAGAAAAACTTTAAAAGGAGGATTATATGGAAAAATTTGATACTTCAAAAATAAAAGCAAATACCAATAGTAAAATTGCTTATATCAATTATGAAAGGGAAGAAACAATGAAAAAAACAAAATTTAAAAATTTTGCATTCGTGTTGGGTATCATAACTCTAATATTAGGAACAACAGTGACAGTAGATGCCATGACTGGTAATGCAATATCAAATCAAATTAAAGAAAGCATTGTTAATATTATTATTGATGATGAAGAGTATACTAGTGATTGCAAAACTCAAAATGATAATTCAATAACATGTAAAATTATAGAAAAAAGTAACTAGGGAAAAGTTAGATTTATTTAAACCAAGAAAATATGAAATTTCTTGGTTTTACTTTGCAAAAAATAAAGTTGTGTTATAATAAATCAAGAGGTGAAAATATGAATATTGAATATGAATTACGAGTTTTAGAAATAAATCAAGAAGAAATAATCAAGAAATTAGAATCACTAGGAGCAACTTTAGAAAACAAAATGGATTATAAAAGATATGTATATGACATGGTTCCTAATCGTCCTGATGAATGGATCAGGTTAAGAACAGATGGAAAAGAATCAACCCTTACTTATAAAAAGATAACTAATGAGGAAAATATAGAAGGAACAGAAGAGATTGAAATAGTAGTAGATGACTTCGATAAAACAAATGAAATATTACAAGTAATGGGATATAACTTTAGAAACTATCAAGAAAATAAACGAGTAAGATACAGATTAAATGGTGTAGAAATCGATATTGACTCTTGGCCCTTAATTCCAACCTATTTAGAAATAGAAGGAACTAGTGAACAAGAAGTAAAAGATATTGTAAAACTATTAGAAATAGATGAAACGAAAATAACGTATTTAAACTGTGGTTCTATTTATCAACAAATATATAATATAAATTATGAAGATATAAAGGAACTAAAGTTTTAAGGAGAAGATATGGAATTATTAGACATATATGATGAAAAGGGAAATCATCTAGGAACAGAAGATAGAAACATCGTCCATGAAAAAGGCTTATGGCATAAAACTGTTCACTGTTGGCTATATGATAAAGAAGGAAATGTTTTCTTTCAAAGAAGGAAAGATAGGGGAACACTATATACAACAGCTTCAGGACATGTTGCAGCAGGAGAAACTATAAAAGAAGCGTTTGGAAGAGAAATACATGAAGAACTAGGATCGAATATAAATTATGAAAAAGCAGAATTTTGTAGCGTGGTAAATTTTGTGATGGATCGAAAATTAAAAGATAATAGTATTTTTAAAGATAGAGCTTTTGCAAACATATATGTTTATGAATATGATCAAAAATATGATTTTGATTATGATGAATCAGAAGTAAGTGAGTTAGTAAAAGTAAATGCAAAAAAGACAAAAGACTTATTTATTAAAGAAAACGGTACTATTAAAGGAGAAACAATAAAGTTAGTAAATAATCAATTAGTATGTACAATTAACGAAATAAACTTCAGTGAATTCTTAGTTAATGATCACGAAACAGCACTATCTAAATATCAAGATGTCTTAGATAAAATTATAGAAGTAACTGACAATAAGAAAGGAAAACAGCAAAATCCCTAGTGATAATTGCTCATTAAATGAACTTGTTTTTGAAAAAATCGAAAATTTTGTTAATATTATTAAAAATTATTTTAAAAGAAAACCCTTATGTTTTTCAACATAGGGGTTTGTCTACAATCTGTAAAAAGCGTTAACTATTAACGCTTTTTAGTTGTGTTAATTCTTGTCATGATTATGATTCAAATTCATATTCATTTTTTTGATTTATTTTTATTTCAATTAAACCAATTATTTCATTGACTACTTCATCAATAGTTTTATCACTAGAATCGATATAAGTAGCATCATCTGTCATCACTAATGGAGAAATTTCTCTTTCCTGATCCATTCTACTTCGTTCTTTTATATTTTCAAGTATTTCATCAAAGTTACATTCTACACCCATACTCAAATTTTGCTCATATCTTCTTTGTGCTCTAACATCTAAAGAAGCATCTAAGAATATTTTAACTTGAGCGTTAGGGAATATCTTTGTACAAATATCACGTCCTTCAATAACAATATCTGTATCCTTATTAATATGCCTTTGAATCACGGTAACTCTATCTCTTACGTGTTGATTAGCTGCAATCCTAGGAACTAGTTCATCAACTTCCATTGTCCTAATATCTTTAGTAACATCTTCGTCATCTAAGAAAACTTCAAATATACCATTAGAACTCTTAAATCTAATATCAATCTTAACTAACAAATCCAACAGTTTATTCTCATCAGTCTCATCGATACCGCTCTTAAGACACTTAAGTGCCACCGCTCTATACATCGCTCCTGTATCAATATAAATATAATTTAATTTCTGAGCAATCATCTTAGCTGCCGTACCTTTTCCTGAACCAGCAGGTCCATCAATTGCAATAATATAAGCCATAAACACCTCCAAATTACTAATATTATTTCAATATAAAACTAACTATCTCTAGTTAGTTTACATTAATAGAAACAAAAAAAGAAGGAACTGATTTAAAAAGAATAATCCTTCTCATACAGCACCTCCTATAAGAGTATTATAGCATAATAATTTTTATTTATCCAACATAAAACCTCACATAATAAAAAAATACAACATATCATAAAACAAAAATGTTATAATATCAATAAGGAGCATTGCTATGAAAAAAGGAATACTAACACTTGTTCTAATTATTTTATTAATAACTATTCTCATCATTACTAAACAAACAGACCAACCAACAGAATATAACTATCAAAAAATAACAGTAGAAGAAATGTATGAAATAATGGATAATGGAAAAATAATAGACGTTAGAACTGTAGAAGAATATCAAGAAGGCTACGTAAAGTATAGTAAAAATATTCCCATAGATGATATCGATACTATATAAAATAAAGTTAAAGATAAAGTAAAACTACTAATCATTTATTGCCATAGTGGTGTTAGAAGTAAAGAAGCCGCAGAAATATTGTTGGAAAAAGGATATGTTAATGTTTATGATATCGGTGGAATCATAAATATGAATATTGACTTAGTAGGTGAATAATATGAAAATAATAAAAGAATTAGTGAAATATATAATCGCAATCGTTGTTTGGATTATAATTTGTATTTTTCCTATTTTAATAATTCCAGCAGTAATAATTGGAAGTATTTTTCTGATCGTATTCATTTCAATCTCAAATAACAAGAAATCAAAAAAAACTAGTAATAAAAAAATAAGTGACGATTTTATCGCCGGAGCAACAATAACAGAAACAATAAGAAGACAAAAGAAGTAGGAGATAATACGAGATAATTATGTATGGAGCAATAATAGGTGACTTTGCCGGATCGATTTATGAATACCCCGAATTTATTGACACAAGAAAACAAAAAATAAATTATGAAAGAAGACAATTAATATTAAAAAAAGAATCAATCATATCCAAAAACTCTTTTTATAGTGACGACACTATTTTAACTATAGCTATATTGGATAGTGTTATAAATGAAAAGGACTATGCTACTACATTACGACAATATGCTCGTGACTTTGAACATTATAAAGCTACAGATAAAATGTATTTCACCACATCTTTCTCACCTAATTTTATAAAGTGGTGTAAAGAAGAAATAAAAGGAGACAGTATAGGCAATGGTAGTGCAATGAGAGTTTCTCCAATAGGACAGTTATATCCTAATGAACAACGTGTTTTGCAAGAAACAGAGAAAGCAACTATATGCTCTCATAATAGTGAAGAGGCACTTAAAGGAGCAGAATCGATAGCTCTAGCAATTCACTTGCTAAAAAAAGGTTATGATAAAAATAAAGTTATAAAGTATATATGTCAAACTTTTGATTACGATATTGAATATGATTTATCTACATTACAAAAGACTAATACATTCACATCGAATTGTTCAACAACAGTAAAAGAAGCACTGTTTTGCTTTAAGATAAGCAATAATTTTGATCAAGCAATAAAATATGCTGTTAGTATTGGTGGGGATACAGATACAACTGCAGCAATCACTGGTTCCCTAGCAGAAACTATTTACCCAATAAAACAAGAGTATATTGAATACGTAGATAACAATATTCCTAGTAACTTTGTAAAATTATTGAAGGAGGCAAAATGTCAAAGTATCAAATAATGTGTTTTAGTCCAACAGGTAATACACTATACTTAGCTAAACATTTAAAAGACAAACTAAATTGTGAAATAATAAGTGTAAACGACAAGGTGGAAACAGAACATTTGATTTTAATGAGTTCAATCCATGCTTTTAAAATACCTAGTTTTTTAAAAGATAAAGTCAAAAACATAAAAAAACTAAGTATTATAGCAGTAGGTTGTAATACTACTACGATTAATAAAGCAGCAGCAACTCATGTTTTAAAAAGAGCTAAAAAGGAACAAGTAGAAGTAATGACATATCAAGTACTAGCAATGCCACTAACTATTGTAAAGAAATTTGATATAGAGTATGGAAAACAAATAATAAAAGAATCGATAGAAAAGATAGACACACTAGGAAATGCTATTTTAAAAGACGAAAAGAATATAATAACAGTACCATTCAAATCGAAATTAATCGCACCAATTCATTATATAGAAATTTTCTTTGTAAGATTATTTGGGCTAGAACTGTATGCAAATAAAAATTGTACAAAATGCAATCTCTGTATTAAAAACTGTCCAAAACAAAACATTAAAATGAAAAAGAAACCAAAATTTGGTCTAAAATGCATGATGTGTATGAAATGTATTTATCAATGTCCTACAAAAGCTATCCATCCTAGATTATCCAAGTTTATTGAAATAAAAGATTACTCTTTAAAGGAATATATAAAGGAGAAAAAATGAAAAAATATAATATTATTGTCATATTCGATTCAACAAAAGAAAATGTTTTAATGTGTAAACGTACTAAAGATCCTTATAAAGGACTATATAACCTGGTAGGTGGTAAGATCGAGAATGAAGATTACTTAAATGAAGCATATAGAGAATTAGAAGAAGAGACAAATATAAAAAGAGATGATGTCGACTTAATTCACCTAATAAACTTCACATATATAGATAGAAACTATGAATTACAAACTTATTATGGTTTTTTAACAAAAGATGTGGAAATAATTGAAGAAGTCAATAAACTAGAGTGGATTCCTAAAACAGAAAACTTTTTTAATTTGGAAAAATTCGCAGGAGAAGGAAACATAGGTCATATAATGGAAAATATCAAACTAAGAGAAAATAAATAAGATTTTATTCGTTAAAAAAATGTCAACGGAAAAAAAGTGGTTTACAACAAATATTTCATTTGCTATAATTATAGAGAATAGTAGAGGAAAGTTTGAGGAAACTAAATAATGGGTGAGGGATGAAAACAAAAAAGATAGCACTATCAGTACTTCTATGTTTAGCATTAGTAGTATGGGGAGTTACCGTTGCATACGCAAGTATGACAGTGACGTTGAATTTAGAAGGAACAACATATGTACATGCAAGTTCTTGGCAAATTGGATTTGATAACTTAGTAAGAACAGAGTTAGAAAAAGCAACAGAAAATCAAGCACCAATTATAAGTGGTGATCTTGCAAGTATAACAGGATTCAACATTACCTATAATGAGTTAAATGCCGTTGTTGAATATGAATTTGACGTGGTAAATAACGGAACATTTAATGCTCAAATAGATATTATTCAGTTATTAACGCCAACATGCGAAGGATCAGGAGCCGACGAATTAGCTGACGAAACATTAGTATGTACTAACTTTACTCAAGTAGTAAGTTATGCAGATGATACAGCTATTCAATTAGGGGATACTTTAGCAGCAGGTGAAAGTAAAAGAATAAAACTAAGATATACCTATACTACAGATAGTAAACCAAATGAGACAGTTAACATAACTGGCTTAGGGTTGAATATAATTTACATTCAAAATTAAAAAAAGAAAGAGGAAAAAAATGAAAACAGAAAGACAAATAAGAACATTAGTAATGATAGCAATCTTCGTAGCAGTAGGAGGATTATCATTAGGGTTTGCGGCGTTCAGTCGTACATTAACAATTGGTGGGG
>CAYJBD010000024.1:0-8217 GCA_964368465.1 uncultured Muribaculaceae bacterium | reverse complement strand
GGTTGTAATCTAAAGTAACCATTCTCTTTATAAAATGTTTTTAAAGTAACTTCATTCTCATCAGTCATCGCCACAACTGTATCACCATTATTAGCTGTATTTTGTCTTTGTAAAATAACTATATCATTATCATATATGCCAACATTAATCATACTTTCACCACTAACTTTTAAAGTAAATATATCTTTTTTATTATTAGGTAATAAACTAGTAGGTAAAGAGAAAAATTCATCAGGCATCTCAATAGCTTCAATTGGACTACCAGCAGTAACTTTACCAAGTAGTGGAACATCAACTGTTTTATCATCAACTTCTAAGTATTCATTAGGAACTAAAAGTTCAATCGTACGATTTTTCCCATTTCCTTTTTTAATATATCCTTTTTGTTCAAGTTGCTGTAAGTGAAAATGTGTAGTAGCAGGTGAATTAAGATTCGCTTTTTGTCCTATCTCTCTAACAGTAGGTGGGTATCCATTCTTAGCAATCATTTCTTTTAATAAATCTAAAATATCTTTTTGTCTTTGCGTTAATTTATCCATATACAAGACCTCCATAATAAAAGATTATCACGATTTACGTAAAATGTCAAACAAATGTTTTATATCAAGATAAACCCGTTGACACGAACACTTGTTTGTAATAAGATATAGGTACAGAAGGGAGAAATAAATTATGAAAAGAAATTTATTAATTATTTTATTATTATGTTTAGGAAGCGCTGCAATGGGTATATTTGCATCAGCTCGTATGCAATCACTAGAAAGTGTAGAGGATGCATCTATTTATAACGAAAATGTTATATCCCGTTTAAAATAATATAAAACTTTCAAATAATTATGATATACTAAATATGGTGATTAAAATGAAAAAAGTAATATTAATAGACGGAAATAACTTACTATTTAGAAGTTATTACGCAACTGCATATAGTGGGACAATCATGAGAAATTCAAAAGGGTTTCCCACTAATGCATTATTTGGATTTATATCCATGATCAATAAAATAATAGAAGAAGAAAAACCAAAATACGTTATGGTAGCATTCGACAAAGGAAAAACCTTTAGAAACGAAAAGTATGAAACTTATAAAGACGGTCGAAGTGAAACACCAGACGAGTTAAAACAACAATTCCCACTTGCTAAAGATGTTTTAGAAGCAATGGGAATAGAATATTTTGACATTGATAATTATGAAGCAGACGACATAATAGGAACATTTGCTAAAATGACTCACGAAACAGATGAGTTTGATGCAACTATTATTAGTAGTGATAAAGATTTATTACAATTAATTGAAGATGATGTCGAAGTAAAACTTTTAAAACAATCAGGTCACATCAGAATGACTAAAGAAGAATTTTTCAATACATACGGATTAGACCCTATTAAAATGGTCGATTTAAAAGCACTAATGGGTGATAGTAGTGATAATATACCAGGTGTTAAAGGAATAGGGGAAAAGACTGCTTTAAAACTGTTACAAACTTATAATAGTTTAGATGAGTTATACAATAATATAGAGTCTATAACAGGTAAAACAAAAGAGAAATTGTTAGAAGATAAAGAAAATGCCTATATGAGTTATGATCTTGCAACTATTTATAAAGAAGTTCCAGTAAGACATACTTTAGAAGAATTAAAGTATGAAGGAATAAATGTACCCAAATATAAAAATTTACTAACAGAACTAGAATTTGGTAGTTTATTAAAAAAAATACCTAAAACAGAAGAAAATAACTTACCTAAAACTAATATAGAAACAAAAGATATAAATATAGAAGAACTTTTAAAAGAAGAAGAAATATCTTTCTATATTGTTTCTTCTATTGAAAATTATCATGACATAAGAAAAGAAGATATTTTAGGAATAAGTATTAAAACAAAAAAGAATGAATATTTCACTAATGATATAGATTCACTAAAAGATCTATTTACAAACAACATAAAAAAAACAACGTATGATATCAAAAGAAGCATCGTCATCCTAAATAATTTAGGGATTAACTTAAATAATTGTTATTTTGATACTATGATTGCTTATTATCTACTTAATTATGATTTAAAACAAGACCCATATCATTCAGCACAGCGTTATAGTTATTATACTAATCCAATTAAGGATATTGTCAAAGATAAAAAGAACGAAAACGTTGAACTTAGCATTAAAGAATATGCATTAAATATTATTAGATTTATATATGGTAGTAAAGATGACTTATTAGAAAATTTACAAAAAGAAGAACAAGAAAAACTGTTTTACGATATAGAAATACCACTAGCTACTATCTTAGCTGATATGGAAATAACAGGAATTGACGTTAGTAAAAATTACTTAGAAACAATGGGGAAAGAAGTGTTAGAAAATATCATTCGTTTAGAAAAAGATATAACCACTCTAGCAGGGCATAATTTTAATATTCAATCTCCAAAACAACTAGGTGATGTCTTGTTTAACAAATTAGAAATACCGTATCCTAAAAAAATAAAAGACGATAATTATTCTACTAGCCGAGACATTTTAGATAAACTAGTAGATCATTATCCAATCGTTAACAAAGTATTAGAATATCGCACATTAACAAAAATATATAACAACTATATTATTGGAATGATTGCCGAAATAAAAACAGATAATAAAATCCATACTATTTATAATCAAACCTTAACTAGAACAGGAAGACTGTCAAGTATAAGTCCAAATCTTCAAAACATTCCAATTAGAGAAGAATTAGGAAGACTTATTAGAAAAGGATTCTTACCAAGTAATGATTGCATTTTACTATCATCTGACTATTCACAAATAGAATTAAGAGTATTTGCCCATATGTCAAAAGCAGATAATTTAATTCAAGCTTTTAAAGAAGATAAAGATATTCACTCTAAGACAGCAAGTGATATTTATAAAGTTGATATTAATATGGTTGATAAAAACATGCGTAGAACAGCTAAAGCCGTTAATTTTGGTATTTTATATGGAATAAGTAGCTTTGGTCTATCAGAAGACTTAGGAATAGATGTTTATGAAGCAAAAAACTTTATCGATACTTATTTAACAACATATCCAGGTATTAAAAACTACATGGATAGACTTATAGAAAATGCTAAAAGTACAGGATTTGTAAAAACTCTTATGAACAGAAAAAGAGAAATTCCAGAAATAATGAATAAAAACTATATGATTAGAAGTCAAGGTGAGAGAATGGCTCTTAATACACCAATTCAAGGTACAAGTGCTGATATATTAAAACTTGCTATGATCGAAATATATAATAAATTAAAAGAAAAAAACTTAAAAACAAAAATGATTTTACAAGTACACGATGAACTTGTCTTCAATTGCTACAAAGATGAATTGGAAGAAATAAAATCACTTGTAAAAGAAACAATGGAAAATACAATTAAATTAGATGTACCATTAAAAGTAGAAATAGAAACAGGAAACAATTGGTACGAAGCAAAATAGGAGGTAAATATGCCTGAAAAACCAGAAGTCATCACAGTTAGTAAAGTACTAAAAGACAAGATAAATTCAAAACAAATTATTGATTGTTTAGTAAGACATAAAAATATCATTGAATATCCTGATTGCGATACTTTTATAAAAAACATCAAAGGACAAACAATCAAAGATGTTACTACAAGAGGAAAATGGATTGTCATAAAATTAACCGACTATTATATGTTAATCCATCTTCGTATGGAAGGGAAATTTAATTTTAGAAATAATAAAGAAGGATTAAATAAACACGATCACGTTAATTTTATATTAGATGATTTTACTGAAATGCGTTTTAACGATGTAAGAAAGTTCGGAAAGATTCATTTAATAGAAAAAAATAATATAAAAGAACTTGGTCCTTTAAAAGACTTAGGTCTAGAATACGATGATCAAAACTTAACTATAAGTTATTTAAAAGAACACTTCAAAAAGAAAACAACACCCATTAAAACAGTATTATTAGATCAAACAATTATTACAGGTATTGGTAATATATATGATGACGAAATATTATTCCTATCAAATATACATCCACTTACTAAAACAAATACACTAAATGATAAAGATCTACAAAATATAATAAATAATACTAAACTAGTCTTAGAAAAAGCTATTAAACTAGGTGGAACTACTATTAGAAGTTATACATCAGAAGAAGGAGTACATGGTAAATTTCAAAATGAATTACTAGTACACAGTCAACTAAACAAACCTTGTCCTACTTGTAAAACCCCGATTCAAAAAATAAAAGTAGGAGGACGAGGTACATATTACTGTCCAAATTGTCAAAAAGAGCGTTAAAAAACGCTTTTTTCTTGTATAAAACGCTCTAATATGTTAAAATTATTAATGTCAAAAAGAAAGAGGTAGTAAATATATGATGAAAAAAACAAAAATCATTTGTAGTATTGGACCAGCAACTAATACTCCAGATGTAATGGAACAATTAGTTTTAAACGGAATGAACGTTGCAAGAATTAACTTCTCACATGCAACAATGGAAGAAAGAAAACAAGTAGTAGATACTGTTAAAGAAGTTAGAAAAAGAACTGGTGCTAACATTGCTATTTTATATGATACAAAAGGACCAGAGTTTAGAAATGGTATGTTAGAAAATGATGAAATTAACTTAGTAGAAGGAAATACTATTAGAATCGTTAAAGAAGATATACTTGGAAACGAAGAAAGATTTTCTGTTAACCATCCTAAAGCTCTTAACTCATTAATGCCAGGATCAATTTTATTATTAGAAAACGGATTAATGAAAATTGAAATAGTAGAAACTGACGACGAAGGAGTTACAGGAAAAATCATCAATGGTGGAATACTTGGAAATAAAAAGAGTTTATCAGTTCCTGGTGTAAAACTTGATATTCCATTCATTTCAGAAGTAGACAAAGAAGATATCGAATATGCTTGTGATAACGAAGGAGATTTCTTAGCCTTATCATTTGTATCTTCAAAAGAAGACGTATTAGCAGCTAGAGAAATACTAAAAGAACATAATAGAGAAGATTTAAAAATTATTTCTAAAATTGAAAGTGTTACTGGTGTTGAAAACTTAGATGAAATCATTGATGTAAGTGATGGAATCATGGTTGCACGTGGAGATTTAGGTGTTGAAATACCAATGCAAGAATTACCAATGACACAAAAAATGATGGTAGAAAGATGCCGTGCTAAAGGTGTTATTTGTGTAGTTGCAACTGAAATGTTAGAATCAATGAAGAAAAACGCAAGACCAACAAGAGCTGAAGTTTCAGACGTTGCTAATGCTGTATTAGACGGAACTGATGCTGTAATGTTATCAGGAGAAACAACAATCGGAAAATTCCCAATTGAAACAGTTAGATATATGGCTGAAATCTGTGAAAGTACTGAATTAAGAGTTGATTTCGTTAACATGTTTGAAAACGAATTACCAGTAGATATTACAACATCAATCGCTAATAGCGTAGTAGTAAGTGATCAATTATTAGGAGCAAGAGCAATTTGTGCTGCTACTATGAGTGGTTATACTGCTAGAATGATCAGTAATTTCAAACCAAATAGTTTCATTATGGCTGCTACACCTTCAGAAGAAGTAGCAAGAAGTCTAGCACTTAACTGGGGAGTATATCCAACAGTTGTACCAGTATTTGGTAGTACAGATGAAATAGTAACTGAAACAACAAAAATAGCTAAAGAAAAATTCTTCTTAGAAAAAGGAGATTTAGTAGTTATTACTGGTGGTTTCCCAAATAATAAAACAGTTAAAGTAACTAACTTTATGAAAATCGAAGAAGTGTAAAAACTTCTTTTTTTTATTTCTAATTTTATGTTATAATACATATCACAAGGAGATAAAATGAAAATAGACCTACATACACATACATTTTATTCTGATGGTTTCTATAGACCACTAGAACTAGTAAAAAAAGCTAAAGAAGCAAAAATAGATATTTTATCAATAACAGATCATAATAATATAAATGGAGTTAAAGAGTTATTATCCAATAAAGATTTTATACCAAAAGATATGAAACTAATAACAGGAGTAGAATTAACAGCTAGAAAACCACGAGGGCACATGCATATATTAGGTTATAACATAAACCCAAATAGTAAAGTAATGAGTGAAATATTATCGGAATATAAAACTCAACATATTTACTACACAATGGAGTTATTAACCCTATTAAAAAACAGTGAATATTACAGTGTTACATTTAAAGATAAAGATATAATCAACTTATTAAACTCTAAACGTAATCCAGGTAGAAATACCCTAGCCGAATTATTAGAAGATTATAACTATGAAAGTAATTTTCCAGATGCGATAAACTATTTAAACCACTTAAAACAACAAATGACTAAGCAATCATCAAAGCACAAAGGTTTAAATTCAGCTGACTGTATAGAAGCAATAAAAAAATCAGGTGGTATCCCTGTTCTAGCACACCCAATAACCCTTAACTCAAATAATGATACTGAATTAGATGCCGAAGTAAAAAGATTAGTTAAATATGGTTTAGAAGGTATTGAAATATATACACCAAAGCATAAAAAAAGAGATAGAGAAAAATATTTATTACTAGCAGAAAAATATAACCTATTAGTTAGTGGTGGTTCAGACTATCACAATACAACTTTAAAAGAAGAAACACTAGGTAACTTAGGAACTAGATCATTACCTACAAAAGAACAACTAACCTTATTAAAAAAACTATAAAGAAAAAACTTACTAAGGATGATGTTTAAACTCTTCCTCTGTAAGTTTTCTTTTGTTTTCTTCATCTAATATAGAAGCATATATACTACTAATTTGTAGTTCTAAATTAAGCATATCACTTAATCTAGATGAGAAATTACTAATTATAGGTAAGTTAACTTCCTTCTTAATAGAATTCAAATATTCTTTTCCAATATCATTAAAACCTAATACTCTAATATATTCAATATCAGTCATCATCTTAGCTTTCTCTTTAGTAAATCCAACTAATATATAAAGAAGCATCCTATTAATTCTATTATAAGTATATCTCTTACTCTTAACTTTAGATATTAATTCTTCATAATTAGAAGAAGTCTTAATAGCTTTCTTTATTTTATGATCAATTCCTTCAACCACACCATGATATATTGATAAATCTTCATCAAGAGATATTTTATACTTTAAAAACTTAAAATAATCATCTTGAAAGTGTAATTGCCCTTTTAAATAAGGAAGGGTACTATCAGGCACTTGTTCTTTAATATTCTTATCTTCTAATAGAGCTTTTCTAATACTAGTAGCACTACTAATATTAGATAATATATCTAACTTTTCATCATGATAACTATTAGTACGTCTAACTATTTCTACTTCAATATTATTAGGTAGAGTAGTGGAAATCCCAGTAATGTCTAAAAGCGCCTTAGAAAGAGCTGTAGGGTAGTTAAAACCATCTTTAATATAACTCCTAGCAAGTAGATCAAAATGTTCTTCTTCTAACTGAGTTTTAGCAAGTAACATCAAGTTCTCTAAATTATCTTCTTCACTACCAAAAACCAAAGTATCAATCTTTAATTCTTTTAATATACTAATTGCACCCTTAGCAAAGAAATCAGCACTCTGAGTAGCGAAAACAAAAGGAAGTTCTACTACCAAATCAATATTCTCTTTTAAACAGATTTCGGTTCTGTCCCATTTATTAATAATCGCAGGATTACCTCTTTGCATAAAATTACCACTCATCACAACAATTATAATAGATAGAGGATACTTATCCTTTATTTGTTCTATTAAATACTTATGTCCATTATGAAAAGGATTATATTCTGCAATTACCCCAATAACTTTCACTAATATCACCTCAAATTCAAATATATTATAACATAACTCACTTATAATTGAAATTTTTAATATAAAATGTTATAATATCTATGGAGTTGATTAATATGTACGATATTACAAATTTAGAAGGTGAAATAGTAATTGATGAAGATTTCACAATCTCAAACGATTACTATCAAAATACAGATATAAAAGATTTATTACCAGTAAACGCTAAAGGTCTAATTAGAAGACTTACAACAAGCGAAATAAACCTAAGTTTAGATGTAAGTGGCACGATGATTCTAGCAGATTCTATTTCTCTAGAGAATGTCGAATATCCATTTTCCTTCAAAATAGACGAAAAAATAGAAGAAAATGAAGAAAATTCACAAAATACACTTGATATTATTCCGATTTTATG
>CAYJBD010000023.1:0-9077 GCA_964368465.1 uncultured Muribaculaceae bacterium | reverse complement strand
ACTTTTTTCTTTAAAAATAAACATAAATATGTTATAATCTAAACGACAGGAAGGTGGTTTATATGATCGAAAGATTAGAAGTAACCGAACAAAAATATACAGAACTAGAAAGAGAGCTAACTTCACCAGAAGTTTTAAGTAATATAAAAAGAACAATGGAGTTATCTAAAGAAATGTCCTCTTTGGAAGAAATAGTGACTGTATATAGACGATATAAAAAAATATTAGAAGAAATAGAATCTGCTAAAGAAATGGCAAAAGAAGCTGACTTTGCAGAAATAGCAAAAGAAGAGATAAAAATTCTAGAAGTAGAAAAGCAAGATATAGAAGGAAGGTTTGAGATTCTTCTATTGCCTAAGGACCCTAATGATGATAAAAACGTTATCGTTGAAATAAGAGGAGCAGCAGGAGGAGATGAAGCTAACATCTTTGCTGGTGATTTATACAGAATGTATACTATATATGCTGAAAAACAAGGATTAAAATGCGAATTATATAATGCTTTAGAAGGTGAAATGGGAGGGTTTTCTCAAATTGAATTTATGATCAAAGGAGATCGTGCTTATAGCATGTTCAAATATGAAAGTGGTTCACATAGAGTGCAAAGAGTGCCAGTAACAGAGTCAAATGGTAGATTACAAACATCAACAGCAACTGTTTTAGTAATGCCTGAAGCAGAAGCAGTCGATGTAGATATAAAACAAAGTGATTTAAGAATTGATATTTTCCGTTCAAGTGGAGCTGGAGGACAAAGTGTTAATACTACCGACAGTGCAGTACGTATTACGCATTTACCTACTAATACAGTAGTAACTTGTCAAAATGAAAGAAGTCAAATTCAAAATAAAGAACAAGCTATGAAAATTCTTACAGCAAGACTTTATGAATTACATATAAGAGAAGCTGAAGAAAAAGAAGGATCAACAAGAAAGAGTAAAGTAGGGACAGGAGATCGTTCTGAAAAGATAAGAACATATAACTATCCACAAAATAGAGTTACTGACCATCGAATAGGCTACACTACTAAAAACCTAGATAGAGTTATGGACGGTGATTTAGCAGATATAATAGAAGCTTTAACAATGGAAGATCAAAAATTAAAGTTACAAGGAGAAAACAGTGTCAATTAGTGAACTGTTAGCCTATGGAAAAAGCAAAATTCATAGTGATCAATGTCGTTTACTACTAGCAGACCTTTTAAATTATTCTCCTTTAGAACTATATAATTATTTAGATCAAGAAGTATCGATAGAAAAAGAAGAACTATTTAAGAAGGAAATAAATGCGATTGTAGAACACAAACCACTACAGTACGTATTAGGACATGTCAATTTTTACGGATTACAATTCAAGGTTAATCCAAATGTTTTGATACCAAGGTTTGAAACAGAAGAACTAGTAGAAAATACAATTGAATATATCAATAGATTCTTTCCACAACAAACTGTGGATATAATTGATTTAGGAACGGGTAGTGGAGTAATAGGTTTAACACTTAAACATAAAGTTCCAACAGCAAATCTAACCCTACTAGATATTAGTAAAGAAGCATTATCAGTTGCAAAAGAAAATGCTAATAATTTAAACTTAGAAGTTAAATTCATTGAAAATGATATGTTAAACAATCTTGATGATAAATATGATATTATTATTTCCAATCCACCATATATTGCAATAACTGGAGAAGTTGAAGATATAGTCAAAGACAATGAACCACATTTAGCATTATTTGCAGGTGAAAAAGGACTTGATTGTTACATAAATATTTTAAAACAAGTAAAAGAAAGAACTAAGAACAAATATCTTTTAGCCTTTGAAATAGGATATGACCAAAAAGAAGATATGATCAATTTAATCAATCAGTATTTAGATAATGTGAAAATAGAAGTAAAAAAGGATTTATCAGGTCGAAATAGAATGATATTTGTCTTTCACAATTTAGTATAATAAACAAACAAAACCACCTAGATATAATGAAAGGTGGTTTTAAAGTGCAAAAAATAATTATTGTCACTATCACAATCATAATAGCAATATTAGTAATAAATAAACAACAAGAGGAAGTTCAAATACCAAATGAAGCTATCAGATTAAGGATAATTCCTAACAGCAATCAAGAAACTGACTTATTATATAAAGAGTTAGTAAAAGAAAAGACAGAACAACAAATTAACAACATATTAAATAATGCCTCCACTCTAGAAGAAGTAAGATATCTATTAAATAATAAATTAGAAGGGGTAGAAGCGGTAATCGAAGAAGTAGTAGAAGTTAATGATATGAATCAAAGCGTTAATATTAACTATGGATTAAATTACTTTCCAGAAAAAGAATATAAAGGTGTAGTTTATGAAGAAGGATACTATGAGTCAATAGTTGTAACATTAGGAGAAGGAATGGGTGATAACTGGTGGTGTGTTTTATTTCCTCCTCTATGTCTTTTAGAACAAGATAAAGATAATAAAGATGATGAAGAGTATAGATTTTATATAAAAGATATAATAGACCAATTCCTCTCATAAGATAAAGAGGAGGCTTATATGAATCTAACTACAAATATACTAACAGGTATAGCACTATCTATGGATGCGATGTCATTGTCGTTTATTTACGGAACCCTAGGAATAAGTAAAAAAAAGAGCCTACTATTAAGTACAATAGTAGGACTTTATCATTTCATAATGCCTATAATTGGAAACTCAATTGGAACAGTATTTAGTGACAAATTTATTGAATACAATAACAAAATAATAGCTATAATCTTTTTATTTATAGCAATTCAAATGCTTTTATCATTAAAAAAAGAAAATACTATAAAATTAATAACTGGAATAACATCAATATTTCTTTTCGGATTAAGTGTAAGTATAGATAGCTTAACAGTAGGTGTAGGAATAGGGTTAGCAAGCAACAACATAATTGGTAGTAGCCTTGTTTTTTCCACTATAAGTTGTGGACTAACTCTTTTAGGAATAATAATAGGAAAAAAAATCCACAAAAACTGTGGAAATTTATCTATTATATTTGGTATAACACTTCTTATATTACTTTCAATCAGCTACTTTTTCACATAATATTTACTGTTTTCTTGATATTCTAAATAACATTTTTCACTCATAGTATCAAAACAATCTTCATACAACAAAATCTCTTCCTTGCTTAACTGATAAGTTCTTAAAAACTTTATCCGACGGTGAAAAGGAAGATTGATGACAGTATTTAATATTTCATCCTTAGGTATAACTCTAATAACTTCAATACAAGAAGAAACAGCCATATCGTGATAACCATAGTAGTCGTCATCAAACATAATTATTTTGCCGCTTCCTACGACTTCACAAACAACCGAATTTTTATTATCAAAGTATCTAAAACAATCTTCAATATAAGTAGTAAAATGAAACCCATTACCATAATTACCAAAACTAACTGGACCATCTACTGTATAAGGAACTCCAATTTGTAATTTTTGCCCATAACGAGTAGTTAAATCATTATTGAAAGCTTTAAACCCACTTAATGTATTATTATCCATAAGTCCCCCTAACAATATTTACACATTATTATACATATTTATTTGACTTTAGGTCAATATTTATCTATGATTATATTGGGTGATTGAAATGATAAATAGTAAAGAATTACTAGAACAAGCAAAAATAAACAAAAAAGCAGTAATGCAATTCAATATCAATAATTTAGAATGGACAAAATATATCTTAGAGCAATGTCAAGAAATAAACGCTCCAGTTATTTTAGGAGTAAGCGAAGGTGCCGCTAAATATATGGGCGGATACAAAGCTATTGCAATGATGGTAGAAGGACTAATTGAAGATTTAAATATAACAATACCTGTTGTACTACATTTAGATCACGGTTCATCTTTTGAAGTATGTAAAAAATCAATTGATTCAGGATTTACTTCAGTAATGATAGATTGTTCAAAATTACCATTTGAAGAAAATGCCAGAATTACTAAACAAGTAGTTGATTATGCTCATAATAAAGGCGTAACTGTTGAAACTGAAATAGGACAAGTAGGCGGAGATGAAGATGGTGTAGCTGCTGAAATATATTATGCAGAAGTAGATGAGTGTGAAAATATTTATAGACAGACAAATATTGACTCTCTGGCGCCTGCATTAGGTAGTGTACATGGATTCTATAAAGGTGAGCCTAAATTAAACTTTGAAAGAATGAAAGAAATAAGTGAAAAACTAAATATACCATTAGTATTACACGGAGGATCAGGAATTCCATACGACTTAGTAAAAAAAGCTATCGATAACGGAGTTTGCAAACTAAATGTTAATACTGAGTTACAATCAGTATGGAACAAAGCTTTAAGAGCGTTTGTTTCTGAAAATGAAAGTGTATATGATCCACGTAAAATAATATCAAGTGGAGAAAAAGCAATCAAAGCTAAAGTAAAAGAGTATTTAGATGAATTTTATTTTAGACACTAATATCAATCAAATTAATAATATATAATGACAGGAGGGATAAAGTGAATTTGAAAATAAAAGGTGGCACTGAACTAAGTGGCACAATCAGAATAAGTGGTGCTAAAAACAGCGCAGTTGCTTTAATACCAGCCGCTATTCTATCAGATGAAAAAGTTACTATTTGTAATATCCCTGAAATTACAGATATAGATGCTTTATGTGATACATTAAAGTATTTAAATGTTGATATATCAAGAGCAAGCGAAAGTTTGATATTAGATTCAACAAATCTAGAAAATAAAGAAATACCAGCTATATTATCAAAAAAATTAAGAGCTTCATATTATTTTATGGGAGCCTTATTAGGAAAATATAAAAAGGTAAAAATGCATTTCCCAGGTGGATGTACTATTGGTGCAAGACCTATCAATCTTCACTTAAAAGGATTTGAAGCATTAGGTGCAAAAGTTACTTATGAAGATGAATTCTATATAATAGAAGCAGAAGAATTAAAAGGAAATCATATTTATTTGGATTTTGCTTCAGTTGGAGCAACAATTAATATAATCCTAGCAGCTGTAAAAGCAAAAGGAACAACTACAATAGAAAATGCTGCTAAAGAGCCAGAAATAGTTAATGTAGCTACGTTTTTAAATAACATGGGAGCTAAAATAACAGGAGCAGGAACATCAATTATAAAAATTAAAGGTGTTGACCACTTAAAAGAATGTTTCCACGAAGTTATACCAGACAGAATTGAAGCAGGAACATATATTACATTAGGAGCCCTATGCGGAAAAGATTTTAAAGTTGATAATATTATTCCAGAGCATATTGATGCGCTTCTTTCGAAATTAGAAGAAGCAGGTGTTGATCTAGAAATCAATGAAGATTATGTGGTGATCAATTCGAAAGAAAGTTATAAACCTACAAATATAAAAACAATGGTATACCCAGGTTTTCCAACTGATTTACAACAACCCTTCACTGTATTATTAACACAATGTAATAAAACATCAAAAGTAGAAGAAACTATCTATGAAAATCGTTTTATGCATATTGAAGAGCTAAATAAAATGGGAGCTAATATAAAAGTTAATAATAGAACGGCTATTGTTGAAGGAACAACTAAGTTACATGGAACCACAGTAAAAGCCACTGATTTAAGAGCAGGTGCAGCAATGATACTAGCAGCTCTAAAAGCAGAAGGTGAAACAACAATAGAAAATGCAGAACATATATTAAGAGGATATGAACAAATAATAGAAAAACTTACTAATGTAGGTGCTAAAATAGAGATTGTTGAAATATAGTATATAAACAATCTTTTTTTTGGAGGAAAAATGAAACATATAAAAATAGTTTTCCTAATAACAACAATTATAATAACTTACATTATTTATATATTTACTAACAATAATAAGATTAATTACTTAGTATTAGGAGATTCTCTATCATTAGGAAAAACACCATATAGTAGTTACGATTATGGATATAAAGTCTCAGTAAAAGAAACTCTAGAAAATCAAAACCTACTTAATGAGTATAATGATATTTTCACAGATGAATATATTACAATTAAAGAATTAACAGAAGATATCAAAAGTAATATAACTAAAGAAAATACAAACATAAAGAAACAACTAAGGGAATCGGATTTAGTAACACTATCAATAGGTAATCAAGAGCTAGAAAAAATCATAAATCCATTTATTATAGAGTTAGAAGGAATAAGTTTTACAAAAGTAAAAGATCATCTTGATGAAATAATAACAGACTTAGACAAACTATTTCAAGAGATGAAAAGATATGCAGTAAACCAAGTAATATTCATTGGCTTTTATAATTTATATCCCTACCACACAGAAGAGTTTGAAGAAGAAACAACTAAAATTTTAGATTACTTAATTAGTAATACAAAAACACTAACAGTAGAATATAATATTGAGTATATTGACACACAGCAATTATTTATAAATATAAAAGAATATGTACCAAACCCCTACAATTACTATCCAAATAATAAAGGATATGAACTAATTTCCACAGAAATATCTCAAAACCTTGCCAAACTTAATAATTAATGCTATAATAATCTAGCAATTGAATTACTATGACTAAGTCATGGCGGAAGGAGATAATATGAAAGCAAATATACATCCAGAAACTAAAGAGTGCGAAGTAACTTGTGCTTGTGGAGAAAAATTTACAGTATCATCAGTAAAAGATGAAATCAGTGTTGAAGTATGTTCAAAGTGTCATCCATTTTATACAGGAAAACAAACAAGAGCATCAAAAGCTGGTAAAGTAGAAAAATTCAACCAAAAATATGGATTAAATAATGAAGAAGCAGCATAGGCTGTTTTTTTTTTTACACATTTGTTATAATAAATGAAGGAGATGATAAAAATGAAATTAGCAATTGCCAGTGACCATGCAGGATATAGTTTAAAAAACAGTATAATCAAAAAAATGGAAAAAGAAAATATTGAATTAGTTGATTTAGGGACCAATAATGAAGATTCAGTTGATTATCCTGATTATGCTTTTAAATTAGGAGAAAAAGTAGTTTCAAAAGAAGTGGATTTCGGAATAGCAATTTGTGGAAGTGGTATAGGAATAAGCATAGCATGCAATAAAGTAAAAGGTATAAGATGTGCTAGAGTAACTAATGTTAAAGATTGTTATTACACAAGGAACGATAACAATTCTAACATTATAGCCCTATCTGGAAAAATATCAGTAGGAAAAGCTCTAAAATTAATCAAAAAATTTATTGAAACACCATCTTCACAAGAGGAAAGACATATTAGAAGAATAAATAAAATAGAAGAGTACGAAGGTAAATAATAATGGATATCAAAATTATAATTTATATCGTAGTAACAGGTATTGTTTTTTATGCTATGGATGCTATAAATATAAATCAAATATTTAAGCAAAATAGAGTGCTACAAGCTAGAATATTTTATATGTTACTAGGAATATCTTTAATCTACTTAACAACTAATTTTATTTATGATTTCTTTTTAATATCAAGTTTTTAATAAAATTGTATAAAAATAATTGATTCATACCATACTTTAAATGAGGTGGAAAATGAAAAGATTAAAATTAAGACCCTTTGTATTACCAAGTGTTTATGTAGCAGTAGTATTAGCAATTATAATAACAATTATGGCTACAGCAAATACTTATTCTCCAAAAGAAGAAGATGAACAAACTTATGTCACAGGAGGTATAACAAACGATACAATTCCTGTAATCAATGAAGCAGTAAAGGTAATAAAACCCTTTCATACAGAAGGAGTAGCAGAAAATGTTAAATACTATGACTATCAAGCAGAAGCTTCATCACAACAAAGCTCTCTTATAAAATATGAAAATACTTACATGCAAAATTCAGGTGTTGATTTTGTTTATAGTGAGCCATTTGAAGTAATATCAATATTAGAAGGTGAAGTAATTGATATTCAAGAAGATGAACTGTTAGGTCAAGTAGTGCATGTAAAACATGATAATGATCTTATAAGTGTTTATCAAAGTCTAGGTGAAGTAATTGTTCAAAAGGGTGAGAAAGTAAGTCAAAGTCAAAAAATAGGATTGTCAGGTACAAATAAACTAGATAGTAGTAATCAGTACCATTTACATTTTGAACTTTATGAAAAGGGTAATATAGTTAATCCAACATCTTATTTTGACAAAGAAATTACTATAAACGAGTAACCTCGTTTTTTTTTGCATATAAAAACTAAAAAAAACAATAATAATAATAATGGAGGAATAAATATGATGTCAAAAGATATAGGTATAGATTTAGGAACAGCTAATATTCTAATATATGTAAAAAAAGAAGGTGTTGTGTTAGATGAACCAAGTGTTGTAGCGATAGAAGAAAGTAGTAAAAAAGTTATTGCTGTAGGTAAGGAAGCTAATGAAATGTTAGGAAGAACACCAGGCAAGATAAAAGCAGTAAGACCAATGAAAGATGGAGTAATAGCAGATTTTGAATTAACAGAAGTGATGTTAGAGCATTTTATCAAAAAGATTAAAGCAAAAACAATGATGACTAAGCCAACAATTTTAATTTGCTGTCCTGTTAATATAACTCAAGTAGAAAAAAACGCAATCAAAGAGGTAGCAGAAAGAACAGGAGCAAAAAAAGTATATATAGAAGAGGAACCTAAAGTAGCAGCAATAGGAGCAGGAATGGATATATCAAAACCAAGTGCTAATATGGTAATAGATATAGGAGGAGGAACTACAGATATAGCAATACTCTCACTAAATGATATAGTGACTAGTGAGTCAATTAGATTAGCAGGTAATGCTTTTGATGCCGATATTATTAAATACATTAAAGATAAATATAAACTATTAATAGGAGAAACAACAGCAGAAACAGTTAAAAAGACCCTAGCATCTGTATATAATCCTGACAAAAAAGAAAGAATGGAAGTAAGAGGAAGGAATTTAACAACAGGTTTACCCAAAACAATAACTATTAATCAAGAAGAAGTAGAAGAAGCACTACGTGAAAGCATAAATAAAATATTAGATACAGCAAAAGAAGTACTAGAAAAAACACCTCCAGAGTTATCAGCAGATATTGTAGAAAAAGGAATTGTCCTA